>PHBN01000405.1 GCA_002840635.1 Deltaproteobacteria bacterium HGW-Deltaproteobacteria-1 | reverse complement strand
CCAAAGAATATAATGCACAGGGGTACCACCCGGTCTGCGTCGTCGAAGAAAAGGAATGCAACGGCTGCGCGATTTGCGCAACCATGTGTCCGGATATAGCTATCGAGGTTTACCGTGAATAAGGTATTGATGTCGGGAAACAATGTGATTGGTGAAGCTGCGATCCGGGCGGGATGCCGTTTCTACGCCGGCTATCCGATTACGCCGCAGAACGAATTGACCGAGTATATGGCCGAGCACATGCGTACCGCGGAAGGAGGCGTGTTCCTTCAATCGGAAAGCGAAATTGCCGCCATCAACATGATCGCCGGTGCCTCAGCTGCCGGCGTGCGGGTCATGACCTCTTCCTCAAGCCCCGGAATATCATTGAAGCAGGAAGGCATTTCTTCCATGGCGGCCTGCGAGCTGCCGGGAATCATCGTAAATATTATGCGCGGAGGTCCGGGACTGGGCAACATTCGTCCGTCACAGGGTGATTATTTCCAGGCAACCCGTGGCGGCGGTCACGGAGACTACCGGACGATCGTCATTGCGCCCGACACCTGCCAGGAACTGGCTGACTTAACCATGGACGCCTTCGATCTGGCAGACAAGTACCGTACGCCCGTCATGATCCTGGCTGACGGCATGATGGGGCAAATGATGGAACCGGTCATTTTTAAAAAGCCCAAACCCCGTCAATATCCCGGGAAGTTTATGCTGCGTGGAGCGGGCACCGGGAAAAGCAAATTCATACGCGGCCTTCTTCTTGACCCGATTGACAGCGAAGCGCACAACTGGAAGCTGGCCCGCAAGTATCAAGTGATTTCAGAAAAAGAAACCCTGTTTGAAGAACATCGGGTGGATGACGCAGAGCTGGTCATCGTTGCCTATGGAACAGCAGCCCGCATTGCCAAGGGCGCTATTAAAAGACTGCGCAGTCACGGCATGAACATTGGCCTTTTCCGCCCGATCACCCTCTGGCCTTTTCCAGAGGCGAAATTGCGGACACTGTCGGTAAAAGTTAAGAATTTCCTGGTTTTTGAAATGAGCACGGGGCAGATGCTTGAGGATGTCCGCCTGGCACTGCAGGGCTATGCCAACATTGATTTTCACGGACGCCCGGGAGGCGCCGTGCCGACGCCGTCGGAACTGGCCAATGTTGTAGCCAGAATATATAATAAAAAAGATTTATAATCATCGATCACGCTGAAGGTCAGAAACAAATGACAAAGACCGTTTTCAAACATCCCGAAAGTCTGAAAGAAGCTGTATTCCATTATTGCCCCGGCTGCGGTCACAGTATTGTTCATCGCCTCGTTGCCGAAGTCATTGATGAAATGGGAATCCGCGGCATTACAATTGGTGTTCCGCCTGCGGGATGTGCCGTCCTCGCCTATAATTATTTTGACGTAGACATGATCGAAGCGCCCCACGGGCGCGGACCGGCCATGGCTTCGGCCATCAAGCGCTGCCTTCCCGACCGTGTCGTTTTTTCCTATCAGGGGGACGGAGACCTTGCCGCCATCGGCATTGCGGAAAGC
>PHBN01000404.1 GCA_002840635.1 Deltaproteobacteria bacterium HGW-Deltaproteobacteria-1 | reverse complement strand
ACGCTTTCGACAACGCCCGAACGCCTGGCTATGACCACTGCGCCGGAGTCGCGGGCAACCACGGCTTCCATTCCCGTGCCGACCACCGGCACTTCCGGACACATCAAAGGCACAGCCTGGCGCTGCATGTTGGACCCCATGAGCGCGCGGTTCGCATCGTCGTGCTCCAAAAACGGAATCAACGCCGCCGCCACAGAAACCATCTGATTGGGTGCAACATCCATCATTTTGATGTCTGTCGGTATGGCCGAAACGAAATCGCTCCCTCTTCTGACGGATATCAGCTCTTCCTCAAATTTTCCTTTTTTATCGAGTGGCCGGTCGGCGGGTGCGATCATTTCATTTTCTTCTTCGATGGCCGTCATAAATTTTACTTCATCAGACACTTTCCCGTTTTCGACCAGGCGGTAGGGTGTTTCGATGAAGCCAAATTCATTGACACGCGCATATGTGCTGAGAGATACGATCAATCCGATATTCGGCCCTTCCGGTGTTTCAACCGGGCAGATGCGGCCATAATGGGTTGAATGAACGTCACGAACTTCAAATCCGGCGCGCTCCCGCGTCAACCCGCCGGGTCCCAGGGCAGACAAACGACGTTTATGGGTAATTTCGGAAAGCGGATTGGTTTGATCCATAAACTGGGAAAGTTGACTGGAACCGAAAAATTCGTTCACCACCGCAGATACCGGTTTGGCATTGATGAGATCGTGCGGCATCATGGTTTCGATATCCTGCAGGCTCATTTTTTCTTTAATGGCCCTCTCCATCCGTACCAGACCGATACGATACTGATTTTCAATGAGCTCGCCGACAGAACGCACGCGGCGGTTTCCCAGATGGTCAATATCATCTACGCTGCATTCCCCCAAACCGTTTTTCAAATCGATCAGATATTTGACGGATGCCAGAATATCTTCGTTTCGCAGAACGGTTAAGTCCGTCGACACATTCAGACGCAGCTTATAGTTCATTTTTGCTCGGCCGACATCCGATAAATCGTAAGTCTCCGGTTCAAAAAAGAGGCTGCTGAAAAACTTCGCTGCGGTTTCCGGTGTGGGAGGATTGCTTGGACGGAGCCGTCTGTAGATCTCCATGATCGCATCTTCCGCGGATTCAATGTGATCCATCAGCAGCGTATCGCGAATGGAAGCATTGTCAAGGTCTTCATCAATGTGGATGAATTTCAGCTCTTTGACTCCCTTTTCCTGGGCAATCTCAAGTCCGTTTAACGGTAGTTCTTCGTTGCACCTGAAAAGAATTTCTCCAGTGGCCGGATCATGAACATCCGAGGAAAGAATTTTACCCGCCAAATCGGCTTCTTTAACGGCCACACGTTTAACACCCGCATCCATGACTTTCTTAAGCAGGGGCTTGGTGAGTTTGCGGCCTTTTCTAACAATGACTTCATCGCTTTTCGGATCCTTGATGTCTTCCGGCGCCTTCTGGCCGGACAGCGACTCATCAACTCCAAAATAAATCTTTTCGCCTTCGAGCGTGATTTTCTCAATACTGTAAAAATAG
>PHBN01000403.1 GCA_002840635.1 Deltaproteobacteria bacterium HGW-Deltaproteobacteria-1 | reverse complement strand
TTTGAATTGATCGTCGGCCATGTTCCGGAACAACAGATAATTTTTAATGGTTTGTTCAAGATATTTCTCAAAAAAATCAGATAGAAGGTTTTCGCCGTATTGAATAATCAGATAGAGCAGAGGAGGGGGAAGAAGAAATTTCTTTTTACGCGCTTCTTCGAGGACAATCTGCGTCAGGATTGCCGGTGTGACATCTTCGCCGGTTTTCGCATCGGTTACCTGAATCTGCCGGCCCTGGCGGATGGTGTCGGTTACATCATCAAGCGTAACGTAAACACTTTTCCCGGTGTCATAAAGCCTGCGGTTCGAGTATTTTTTCAAATGCAGAATATTTTTGTCCATCTTTGTTCTCCCTTTTCTCTGATTATTACGCAATTGCGGTAAATAATGCAATACAAAATAATTATTGTCAGGCTTTTGACGGCGTGAGCTTTTGTAAAATATTGAAAATACTATACATAATATAATAGATTGCATGGAATAGAATTGATAAAAAAATATTGCACTGCAACATTCTTTCTCTTGACAAAGCAGAAATGCTGCTTATAATTAGTCTCAAGACAAACAAAGGAAAGGAATTTAAATTATGTATAACAATGAAATGACAAAGAAAATGATTAAAGCCCACAAGGCTTCCTTCGAAAACGGCTTCAATGCCGTGGTTATGTTGCAGGAGCACACTGTCAAGGCGGTAGATAACGTTATGAAGCAATTGCCCTGGATTCCTGCTGAATCGAGATCGATCATCAATGACTGGCATGGTATATATAAAAAATATACCGGGGATTTTAAAGAAGCTGCCAGTGAGAATTATTCAAGACTGGAAAAAATGTTAACCTCAGGAATTGATGTACTTAAAGCAACAAAGCAATAATGAAACCGGGCAAATTTGTCATTCCTTCAAAAAGAATGATTAAGCAGATTCTGGATTTCAACGGAAATTAATGGTCAGCGATAAGAAAACAAACAAAACCCAACCCAAAAACAAAATTTAGGAGGAAACGATGGAACCCAAACAGATTGCAAAACAGATGGTGGATTTTAACAAGAAGGCTTTTGACAATTCCTTCGAGGCGATGGCTGTCATTCAGGATCAGACTGAGAAAATGATCACGGCCATGATGCAGCAGCAGACGGCCTTTTTCCCGGAAGAGGGAAAGAAGCTGATCAATGACTGGATCAAGACCTACAAGAAGGGTCGTGATGAATTCAAAGCAGCCGCCGATGAAAACTTCAAGAAAGTAGAAACATTCTTTGCACAGAAATAACAACGTACATGTTGGGAAAAAAGCCGCCGCGTTTAATCGCGGCGGCTTTTTTGTATCGAAAGTATCCGGGGAGCTCTGAAGATCATTTTTTTGGAGCTTTGGGTGGTTCAAGAATTTCTACGCGCGCTGTGATGGTGTCGCCGATGTGCACCGGTGCGAGAAAACTTAATTCCTGTTTCAGATAAATGGTTCCGGGGCCGGGCAGCTGATTGGCGATGATGGCCGAAATGAATCCCGCTGTGAGCATTCCGTGCGCGATTCTTGTTTTGAAAAAAGTATTTTTTGCATAGTTCTCATTGACATGCGCCGGATTGAAATCGCCGGTGATGCCCGCATACAGATAGATATCCGTTTCCGACACTGTTTTGGCAAATTCCGCCGCGTCTCCGACTTGTAGCTGATCAATGCTTTTTCCCGCAATCATAAACCCTGCCTCCTTAATGATTTTGTCCAACAAGAAAAGTTTTCCGTCCCGTTAGACGTTAGGCAATATGCCATTTCTCTAGATTAAAGATGATATCGCGGCGGCTAGGAGGAGACCACGAGGCGTATTATAAATACGCTGAGGCAGTCGACGACGACGTCAACAAAGATAGCGCTTTAATATAGAGAAATGGCTAGAACCAGGACTTGTGGCTCCATATATTCTCCTTCAAATCCTTGATGTCATCCTGCATAACCATATAGGTGCATGCATTATTGATCGCAAGGCCTCCCTGGTAGGCCAGCGCCGTTACCAGTAGAATTTCATCTTCCGTGAATTCTCTTTTCCGCCCGCTGTACACCATCAGAACACCAATGATATCCTCTTTGGATTTGATTGGAACATACAGCATGGAGACAATGCCTTCCTCCTTCTTTTCTTTCTTGTACTGGATACCCGTGTCCTTAAATACATCTTGAATGGCGATGGTTCTTCCTTTCAGGGCTTCAGCAATATTTTTATCCGCCAGAACCGGTCCTTTATTCAGATATTTT
>PHBN01000402.1 GCA_002840635.1 Deltaproteobacteria bacterium HGW-Deltaproteobacteria-1 | reverse complement strand
CCTTGTACACACCGCCCGTCACACCCGGAAAATTGATTGCACCAGAAGTCGTTGGGCTAACTTCTATTTATAGAGGAGGCAGGCGCCGACGGTGTGGTTGGTAATTTGGGTGAAGTCGTAACAAGGTAGCCGTAGGGGAACCTGTGGCTGGATCACCTCCTTTCTAAGGAGTAAGTTTTAAGTGAGGCGCTTCGGCGTCAAACAAGCTTACAACCAGGTCAAGACCTGCAAATTCTTTCCCGCTATTTTTTGATTATCGAGTTGTACTACCGATAACTACGTCAATAAATTGACAAAGGGCCTATAGCTCAGTTGGTTAGAGCGCACGCCTGATAAGCGTGAGGTCGGTAGTTCAAATCTACCTAGGCCCACCAGTTGAAGGTGTCGCGCTGGTCGGTGGTGAGGATTCGGAAGCTGGGGGGTGTAGCTCAGCTGGGAGAGCGCCTGCCTTGCACGCAGGAGGTCATCGGTTCGATCCCGTTCACCTCCACCAAATTATACAGGCTGTGGCTGATTGGTCATATACCTATGTATGAAAAATCAGTCACCGACTGAATAGTCGGTGTTTTTGTTCTTTGACAATTGCATATCGTAAAAAAAGTTTTTTAATTAAATTTGTTGAAAAGCTGAGCAAAATATTTTGTTGAATAATTATTTATGGTCAAGCTACTAAGGGCGCATGGTGAATGCCTTGGTGCCAGGAGGCGATGAAAGACGTGGTTAGCTGCGATAAGCTTCGGGGAGCCGCTAAACAGGCCCAGATCCGGAGATTTCTGAATGGGGAAACCCGGTCCGTGTCATGACGGATCATCTGCAATTGAATTCATAGATTGCAGAAGCGAACGGGGGGAACTGAAACATCTAAGTACCCTCAGGAAAAGAAAACGACAGTGATTCCCTAAGTAGTGGCGAGCGAACGGGGAATAGCCTAAACCGATGGTGCGTGATAGCCTGCAAGCGTTGTATCGTCGGGGTTGCGGAGCTTCATTGGAGAGGATTGCAGTTCTCTCGGAAAGTTACAAAATCTGTTTATAGTCGAAGCCGTTGGAAAGCGGTGCCGCAGAGGGTGATAGCCCCGTAAACGAAATGAACAGATCTTTCTGAATGGAGTTTCCAAGTAATGCGGGACACGAGAAATCCCGCACGAAACCGGGGGGACCATCTCCCAAGGCTAAATACTACCTGGCAACCGATAGTGAACTAGTACCGTGAGGGAAAGGTGAAAAGTACTCCGAGAGGAGAGTGAAATAGTACCTGAAACCGTGTGCCTACAAGGTGTGGAAGGACCAGGGATGGGGGCTTGCCCTTATCCGGTCTGACTGCGTGCCTTTTGTATAATGAGTCAGCGAGTTACTCTATGCAGCGAGGTTAAGCCGCCAGGTGGAGCCGTAGCGAAAGCGAGTCTTAATAGGGCGAATTAGTTGTATGGAGTAGACCCGAAACCAGGTGATCTATTCATGGCCAGGGTGAAGCGCATGTAACAGTGCGTGGAGGCCCGAACTGATGTGGGTTGAAAACCGCTCGG
>PHBN01000401.1 GCA_002840635.1 Deltaproteobacteria bacterium HGW-Deltaproteobacteria-1 | reverse complement strand
CACCATTGCGATAATGGCACCGGTTTTGATATCCATGCAGTAAAGCGCTCCCTGCACAATGCCTTTCTCGTATTTTTCCCGTTCTTCCATTTCGGTCAGGCCTTTAATCAGCGCGTCCCGGGCCGCCTTCTGTGCCGATAAATCAAGAGTTGTATAAATCGACAGCCCTTCCCTATAGAGAATGTCTGTTCCGTATTTTTCCTGGACATAGCGACGAACCATCTCAACAAAATACCCGGCCACTTTGTCCTTCGGGCTGGCCTGCCTCAGTTTCAGAGGGGCAGCTACGGCCGCGTCCATTTGTTCCCTGGTGATGAAGCCTTCCGCCATCATGCGATTCAATACGTATGTCTGCCTTTGCTTCGCACGGTCAAAATTTAGAAACGGTGAATACGTGGTGGGGGCTTTCGGCAAACCCGCCAGCATGGCCGCTTCCGGCAATGTCAGATCCTTCGCGCTCTTGCCAAAATAGCCGACCGACGCCGATTCTATGCCATAGGTTCCGTGTCCCATGTAAATCTGGTTAAGGTACATCATTTTGGCAATCTGCTGTGTAATGGTGCTGCCGCCCTGAACGATTTTACCCGCTTCCACGTTTTTGAACATGGCACGGGAAATACTGACCAGATCAAATCCCTTGTGCTGATAAAAGCGGGAATCCTCGGCTGCAACAAAAGCAAGTTTGACCATGTCCGGAACTTCAGAAATCTTAATGATTTTTCTGTCTTCTAAAAAGAACTCTTCCAGAAGCTCATCATTTGCGTCATACACACGGGAAGCAATGCTCGGCCGGTAATCCTTCAAAGCGTCAATTCCCGGAAGATCCCTGGTTAATGCGTAATAAGCCGTGAGCCCGCTAAGCGTCAGCACCAAAAGCAGCAGGAACAACACAAATAATATTTTGAAAATGATCAGCAGCTTGCTTGATTTCTTTTTATTTCTTTTGATTTCAGACATGGTCCAATCCTGACGTCTCTCCTTCTGGCCTTAAGCGGATACCTCTTTTTTCCGACCTGCAAACTTTGCAACAAATATACTCACTTCATACAGAATCAGCAAGGGAATCGCCATCAATATCTGGCTTAAAGCGTCTGGAGAAGGCGTAAGAATCGCGGCGGCAATAAACATTAATAAAATTGCGTATTTCCTGTTTTGAGAAAGTATCTTATCGGTCACAATCCCCAGTTTTGCCAGAAAGAAGATTAAAACCGGCAACTGGAAGGACAAACCGAAACCCAGCAAAAACTTAATAAAAAGACCAATGTATTCGTTGAAAGAAATCATTGCCTGCAAATATTGATTATTGAAACTGACAAAAAAACTAAACGCCGGAGGCAAAACGACCAAATAACCGAAAGTGACGCCGCTCAAAAAAAGCAGGGTGGAAGACAGGACAAACGGCACCACGTACTTTTTTTCCTGCGGAAGCAGCGCCGGCGAAATAAACTTCCACACCTGGTAGAAAATGAAAGGACTGGTTAATATCAGGGAAGAAAAAAAAGCGACTTTCATATATGTGAAAAAAGCCTGGGTCAATCCGGTGTATATCAGATAGCTGTTTTTGGGAAGAGCTTCGACTAGAGGTTTGGTAATGACGGCAAACAGCGTGTCTTTATAGTAGTAGCAAACGAAGAAACCGATTCCCAGCGCGATCAGCGCGTTTGTCAGTCTTTTCCGCAATTCTATCAAATGTTCAGTCAAAGACATTTTGGCATCTTCGTTGGTTTCCATAATTACCGTTTTTCAGGGTGCTGAAATCACAGATGTTGTGGTGGATTTTATTTTGTCCCGGCATCATTTCCGGCTGCATCATTCTTGTCATCAGGTTCAGTTTTTTTAACCAGGAGTGAATTTTCCAGTCCATTACCCTGATCGGCCTTCTTGTCTTCTTCCTTAAAGGTATCTTTCAGATCATCGGTGATACCGTCAGTCGCGTTTTTAAAATCCCGCCCAGCGTTTTGGCCAGATCAGGCAGTTTTTTGGGCCCGACGATTAAAAGCGCGATAATCGCGATGATAATCAGTTCCTGAAAACCTATACCAAACATATGGGGACAACTCCTTTAAAATTATTGTTTACCTATATATTGATTGCCGGTTTTGTCAATATTTTTCACACAAAACGACTTCCCTGTCCGGCCGGTATTCAAGGGATTTCCATATGAAATTTAAGATTGCTCTTTGCATCATTAACATTTCAACTTGACTGGGCTTTATCTATCTTATACGCTATCCACATGACCATTGATGAACAAATTAGAGCACTTACCCGAACAGAATCCGGTAAAATGATCGATCTGGCAGACCAGTCCTTATTTGCGCAACGCCACCAGGGGCTTGAAAGAAGGTGTCAGACAAAATGGCGCCGTGGAAATCAGCATTCAGCTATGGACAGACCCGGATTCCCATTGCCATGGGCTCATTGCCATGGATAACCAGCCCGTGTGGCAAATGGAATTTGAAACCTCCATGCACTGGCAGCCCACGCAACGAAAGTATTGTGCGGCGCTGGTTTTCATCCCCGGCGTGAAATGGTCGGTTGTAATCCTTACCGACGGTGGACCGCTTTATCCCCGTTTGAAACCCAGTCGCGTGGACGGCTTCCAAAGATAATTTTTATGGATCACAAAAAAAAATCGGCTTTGATTGTGGAAGGCGGCGGAATGCGGGGTATTTTTGCAGCCGGTATTCTGCACGCGTTCGGCAACAAAGGTTTTGATCCCTTCGATTTGTATATCGGCGTTTCCGCTGGTGCCTGCCATTTGGCCTCTCATCTCGCGGGACAAAACAACCGCAATTTCGATATTACCCTTCGCTACTCGCTATCCCGTCAATTCATCAATCCCTGGCGGTTTCTTAAGGGCGGACACCTGATGGATCTGGATTGGATGTGGGAACAGACAATCAAAAATTATCGCCTCGACCTGAAACAAATCGAAGAAAAACTCCGGACGCAAAAAAAAGATTACCTGATTGTCGCAACATCGATGGAGACAGGCGGGCCGTTGTATCTGCATCCTGATGTAAATACACTGGAGCACTATCTGAAAGTTTCCAGTTCTCTGCCGATTCTCTACCGTAAAGAACTGGACGTAAACGGTGAAAAAGCAAC
>PHBN01000073.1:6352-13483 GCA_002840635.1 Deltaproteobacteria bacterium HGW-Deltaproteobacteria-1 | reverse complement strand
TGATTGCCTCTCACATCGATCCTATCGAAAAAAAACCCATGTACCATTTTCTGCCCGGATCGCAGTCTTTCTCCATCGCGACGATCGGCTGCAATTTCCGGTGCGGTTTTTGTCAGAACTGGCAAATTTCGCAAGCCTCGACCAAGGAAAGCGATGCTCACTCGCGGCAGGAATTCCCGCCCGAAAAAGTGGTGGAGGAAGCCAGGGCTAATCATTGCCGCAGCATCTCCTATACTTATACAGAGCCTACCATTTTCTTCGAGTACGCTCTGGACACCGCACGGCTGGCGCATGAAGCGGGGTTGTACAATATTTTCGTGACAAACGGTTATATGACCAGGCAGGCTCTGGAGATGATCCGGCCTTATTTGGATGCGGCTAACGTGGACCTGAAAAGTTTCAGCGATAATTCCTACAAAAAGAATTGCAAGGCCCGTCTGGAACCTGTGCTTGAAACGATTTCTACCATGAAATCTCTCGGTATCTGGGTGGAGGTCACAACTCTGGTAATCCCCGGCGAAAATGATTCTGACGACGAACTGAAGCATATCGCTGAGTTTCTCGCAAAAGTGGACCACATGATTCCCTGGCATGTCAGCCGTTTTCATCCGGACTATGAGTTTACCGACCATAAAGCCACTCCGCTGGAAACCCTGCATAAAGCAAAAGAAATAGGCCAGCAGGCAGGTTTGAGTTACATTTATCTGGGTAATGTTCTGGAGGGCGTCAACACCTTTTGTCATCAGTGTCGCAAACTAATCATTGAAAGACATTACATGGGGATGAATCGCTCCCAGTTGAAGGATGGACGGTGTCCTCACTGTGGAGCAATAATTGCCGGCGTCTGGTCCTGACAGACTCACGGTGGATAATATGAAACGAGTCGATTACTTGTCATTAGTTCAATCTCTCATGCTCGATTTCGCTGACAGAACAGGGCTGACTTCGCCGGTTAAGCCGCCGCGTCGCTATCTCTGGACGGACGCTTTTGCTGTCTGTAATTTCCTTGAACTTTACCGCCGGACGCAGGATGACAGATTCCTTAAACTGGCCCTGGCTCTCATCGAGCAGGTCCATGAAACACTGGGCCGTCATCGCCCCGACGACAGCCGGCGGGGCTGGATCAGCGGCCTCGACGAGATGGAAGGCCGGATACATCCGACAGCCGGGGGGCTGAGGATTGGAAAAATGCTTCCCGAGAGGAGCCCCGGGGACCCTGATGATGAAAACCGGGAATGGGATCAGGACGGGCAGTATTTCCATTACCTGATCAAATGGATGCACGCCCTTCACTGCGTCGGTCAGGTGACGGGCGATACGAAGTATAACCGCTTTGCAAGGGAACTGGCGTATACAGCGCACGCAAGATTTACCTACACGCCGCCATCAGGCGGCCCGAAGCGCATGTATTGGAAAATGAGCATTGATCTGACGCGTCCACTTGTAACGTCGATGGGGCATCATGATCCACTTGACGGCCTGATTACCTATTACGAACTTAGCGATGACTCAGGTGGAGATGATCAGGGACCGGATCTAAGTACCGAAATTATGGAAATGACATCCTTATGTCGTAACCGGGTTTGGACGACGGATGATCCTCTGGGGCTGGGCGGCCTTTTAACCGTTGCCTGCCATGCCGGACAACTCATGAGGAAAGGCCTGAACATCATGCCGGAATTTCTGGAAAATATTTTATCTTCGGCCCTGGACGGCCTGGTGTCTCTCTTTCGGAGAAATACGCTCACTCTACCCGCACGCTACCGTCTGCCGTTTCGCGAATTCGGTCTTTCCATCGGCATACAGGCAGTTGTAAAATTAAAGAAGTTGATCACAGATTACCCTGCATCTTTCAATACTGCTGCGATTGCGCGGTTAGTCGAAGAAATTCTGCTTTGTGATCAAGCAACACAGGCCATTGAAGAATTCTGGCTTAACCCTCCCCATCAACATGCCGAAACCTGGACGGCGCATCGCGACATCAACGAGATCATGCTGGCTACAGCACTTGCCCCGGATGAGTTTTTAAGGATTTGAACAATTCGTTTTGGTCAAATCCAGGATTCGTTATTCCAGGTGAAGGGATGTTTTTTTGATAGGGAAGGTATCACCTCCCATTCTGTCTACACTTAATCAAAATATTTTTCATTTCCCCTTTACGTTTAGCGAGTCGAGGCAAAATAATCAAAGGGAGAGACGTTCAGGCAAGACGTTGTATACCAACGATGAAATTTATCTATTTTCTGCTAATATATAAACTTGTTTCTACAGGAGTTTGAGTTTATAATGTCTGTTAAGTTAGAACTGACTCCTGTATAAATACGAAAGCAGATGACGCATGATAAATCCTTTGCCAAGGACCGTCAACATCGCTCTCCTTATTGCTTTAGCAATATTCATCTCTGCTTCCGCCGTCATCGCTATCTCCGGATTTTATATTTACCAATATCAGAAAAAAGAGATTGGCAGGGCAGCCAGCCAGCAGCTGGCCGCAATTGCCGAACTGAAGGTATGGGAAATCAGCAACTGGCGCAATGAACGCATCAGTGATGCAAATGTCATCTATAAAAATGGTTCATTTGCGGAAGATGTAGTAAAGTATTTCAATAACCCGCTGTCTCCTGAATTGAAGAAAACAGTTTTGTCCTTAATTACTGCGACGCAAAATTCATATCAATATCAAAATATATTACTAATCGATAAGAATAAAGCAGTCCGATTGGCCATACAGAAGCATGATTCCGATTTCGGTGTCCGTCATTCCGATATTATCAATAAGGCATTCGAAATTAACGATATTATCGTAAGCGACATTCATAGAGATGAACGAAACAACAGTACTCATATCTCCGTGGTTATCCCTATTGTGATGATTAAGAAGTCCGGACCAATACCCATTGGCACGGTGATCATTCTTGTTGATCCCCAACACCGGTTGTACCCGACGATTAAACAATGGCCCATGCCCGGTCAGACAGGAGAGGCGCTGCTCGTCCATCGTGACGGTAACGACGTTGTGTATCTTAACGAATTACGTCACCTCAAGAACATCCCCTTGATGTTGAGATATCCTATTACTGAAACCTCGCTGCCGGCAGTAAAGGCTGTTCTGGGTTCGAAGGGAGCTATTGAAGGAATAGACTACCGCAAAAAAAAGGTTTTTGCAGTAGTCAAGGCAGTGCCGGATACCACATGGTTTCTTGTTGCTAAAATCGATCAGGAAGAGATATTTGCTTCACTGGCCATGCGCTTTTGGCTGACTGTATTTTTTATTCTGGTCACCATTTCCATTATGGGTATTTTAATTGCCTATGTATGGCGTTATCAGCAGGCGAAATACTATCGTGAGCAATACGAGCTTGAATATAAAAGAGCATTTATGTATGCCCGCAGTCTGATTGAAGCAAGCCTCGACCCCATGGTGACCATTAGCCCCGAAGGGAAAATCATGGATGTCAACGAATCGACGGAATTTATAACAGGCCGGTCCAGGAAAGAATTGATCGGCAGCAATTTTTCAAATTATTTTACAGAACCCGAAAAAGCAGACGAGGGATATAAACTGGTGTTTGAAAAAGGCATTGTCCGGGATTATCCTTTGTCAATACGGAATTGTTCAGGTCAAGTGATCGATGTGCTGTACAATGCATCATTATATAAAAACGATGCCGGAGACGTACAGGGTATCTTTGCAGCGGCCCGTGACGTCACAGCATTGAGACGCGCAGAAAAAGAGCTGAAGGCGGCTCATGATGAATTGGAATTGAGAGTCGAAGAAAGAACAGATGAACTGAAACAAGCAAATAACGCATTGGAATTGGAAATCAACGAACGCAAGGAAGTTGAAAAGCTTATCGCCCTGCGGACAAAATTGCTGGAAGTAACCAACAAAGAGCTCGAAAGTTTCAGTTACTCCGTTTCTCACGATTTACGTGCTCCTTTGCGGGCGATTGACGGATATTCAAGAATGATCCTCCGGGACCAAAGAGATCATCTCAATGATGACGCCAAGCGCAAATTCGACCTGATTCGAAGCAATACGCAAATGATGGGTAAGCTGATTGATGATTTGCTTGCCTTTTCCCGTTTGGGCCGCCTGGAAATAAACATGACCAGATTGGATATGGAAGGACTGGTTAACGATGTCTGGATGGAGTTGCAAATTATCAATCCCGATAGAAGGATTGACTTTAAAGTTAATAAAGTTCCGGCGAGCAAGGGCGACCGAACCTTGATCAAACAAGTTTATTCCAATCTTTTATCCAATGCGGTAAAATACACAAAAAATAGAGACAGAGCGCGAATTGAAACCGGCGGATATAAGGGAGAGAATGAGAATGTTTATTACGTCAAAGATAATGGTATCGGTTTTGATATGGATTACTATGACAAATTGTTTGGTGTCTTCCAGCGCTTGCACAGCGCGGATGAATATGAAGGAACGGGTGTGGGGCTGGCCATTGTCCAGAGAATAATTCACCGGCACGGAGGCAGTGTCTGGGCTGAAGGACAAGTTGAAGAAGGAGCGGCATTTTATTTCACATTGCCAATAAAGGACTAACTGGAAAAATGGACAATATAGATATTGTTATTGTTGAAGATAATTACCATGATGTTGAAATGGTTCTGGACGCGCTTAACGAATCAGGCATCAAATCCGGTTTTCTGATATTCAGGGATGGCGCTGAAGCGGTGCAGCATTTCTTCGATCCTGAGGGTAGAGTCATTTCGGGAAACCTCAGACCGCCCAAGCTGATATTACTGGATTTAAAGCTTCCCAAGATCAACGGCATGGAAGTCCTGAAATTACTGAAATCGGATGACAAAACAAAATACATACCTGTTGTTGTATTTACGTCGTCAAACGAAGCAAGAGACAGGAAGGAAAGTTATAAGCTGGGCGTCAATAGTTATCTGGTCAAGCCTTTGGATGCTGATCAATTTGCAGAACATATCACGCAAATTATAAATTATTGGCTTAATCTCAATATAAATGTCGATTAGGTCGGGATAGGGCTAGATTACAAAAAACATTGCCAAGTAAAATATGAGGATATCCGGATGAATAAAAGATTACGAATATTAATATTGGAAGATACAGCCTCCGACGCGGAGCTGATGGAAGACGAATTAAAGCAGGCCGGGCTTGATTTCGTTTCCAAACGAGTTGCAACCAAAGCTGACTTCACGAAACAGATGGAAGAATATTTGCCGGATTTAATTCTGGCCGATTATTCTCTGCCCGGCTTTAGCGGCAAATCGGCATTAAACATTGTTGCGAATCAATATCCCGGCATCCCCTTTATTTTTGTCTCCGGCGCATTGGGAGAAGAGCTGGCTGTTGAGTTGCTTAAAAAAGGTGCAACGGATTATGTTTTAAAAAATAATCTGCTAAGATTGGCACCTTCGGTTAATCGAGCATTAAAAGAATTAGCTGAATGTAATGAGCGCAAAAAAGCCGAGGAAGATTTGAAAAAGAGTGAAAAAGAATTGCAAATGAAATCCCAAACCCTGGAAGAAGCAAACATCGCCCTGAAAGTATTCTATTGATAAATTAAAAAACCTGAAATTAAATGAAAGTCAATTAGATCATGTCAACGTGATTGAAAATCACCTCAAGGAAATCATTTCACCTTTTCTGCAAAATCTAACGACAAAACATTTTGATCTGACACCTCGGGAAATTCAAATTGCCACGCTCATCAAAGAAGGCAAGACAACAAAAGAAATAACGGAATATTTAAATATTTCAGCAACAGCGGTTGATTTTCACAGGAAAAATATCCGTTCAAAACTCGGCATAAAAAACGAAAAAACAAATCTTCGATCCCTGCTGCTTTCCATGTCGACATAAACTAAATAGTAAAAAATATGTTCCGAGCATGTTGTTGAAATTGTGGGCTAACCTATCAGGTCTACTTCGTAATACGCATCATCCATGTTCTCCGGAATTATACGGTGCTTCTCCTTGCTTTCCCGCAATGCATGATAAATCTTCCGGCGATTGATTTCCAATTCTTCCATTTGGGCAACTTGTTGGCGCATCGCTGAAAATCTTGCGAGAGTTGCCGGATGATCTTGCTGTTATTTATCATAAATGACTTGAAAAGTATTGGTTGTCCGTTGAATATTGCGGATTTCGGACAGTCTGGCAGACGGTGTTTAATTTTCTGACCAGTTCAACGATTCTAACGGGCTTCGCGATTAAGGTCTTGCCACCGGGAATGCCCGCGCCTTGTTGAATATCATCCTTGATGATGATCCATGGCTCGATTTACGGGGAAAATGATATTAAAAGAGGCGCCTCCCCCTCTGTTGTTCTTAGCCCAGATCTTGCCACCGTGATCTTTGACGATGCCATAAGATATGGAAAGACCCAGCCCGGTTCCTTTCCCCTGCTCCTTGGTGGTGAAAAACGGATTAAAGATTTTCAGCATATGTTCACTCTTGATGCCATGTCCCGTGTCTGACACAATGATCCTGACTTGATTGTGATTTGCTTCCCAATCCGTTGATATCCGCAGGACTTTTTTCTCCTTGCCCTCCATGGCGCTCCGAGCGTTCGAAATCAGATTCAGAATCACCTGCTCAACCTTTTTCCGGTCCATGAGCATTTCCGGCAAATCAGGATGATACTGAACATCCGTCTCTATTTTATCTATCATCAGCTGTGATTTGTGTAACGTCATGATATCGGCAATGACGTCGTTGATGTTCGCCATTTCCATCCTTTTTTCAGGGATGCTCGACCGATGCTTGAGACTATCGGCGATGGCAACGATCCGGTCGATTTGGGACATGCAGATCTCCAATTCCTCCAGCGCTTCATGCGGCAGGTTTCCCATCGTCTGCAGAAGCTGTATTTCTGTGGATATGATGTTCACGGGGTTGAGGATCTCATGGGCGACGCCGGCAGACAATTGACCGATCGCGGAGAGTTTTTCCGCCTGAAGCAAGTGGTCTCTTGCCGTTTGCAGATCTCTTTCCGCCTGTTTCCGCGGTGTAATGTCCCGGCCAACGCACACGATCCCCGTGGGTTTCCCGTTTTCATCACGGATAAAAGAAGCAGTGGTCTCCTGCCAGTAAGTGCCTCCTTTTTTATGATATAATTCCATTTCTATAATTCGTTTG
>PHBN01000073.1:0-6335 GCA_002840635.1 Deltaproteobacteria bacterium HGW-Deltaproteobacteria-1 | reverse complement strand
GGTGTAGGATTCCGGCGTCATCAATTTTTCAATAGGGATTTGTACGAGTTCTTCGGGTGTGTAACCGGACGTGTGTATTTCGGACGGGCTCAGATAGGTGAAATGCAGGTTCATGTCCATTGTCCAGATGCTGTCGTACATGTTCTCGACAATCATGCGGTATTGCTTTTCGCTTTCCGTGAGGGCGCGTTCCATAATCTTGCGTTCGGTGATATCGCGTGAAATACAACGAAATCCGACCGGCTGCCCCTTGGTATTCTTCATTAAAGATACCGATATTTCATAGTTGCCGGTGGTGCCGTCTTTTTTGATTAACTCTAGTTCAAATGATTTAAGTGGTTTTCCTGTCTTGTATATTGTTCTGAAGGCCTGATAGGATTTTTGGGCATCTGATTCACTCTGCAGCTGACGAATGGGATTGGCCATTCCCATTAGTTCCTTACGCGAGTAACCCAGCAGTTTGGGAATGATGTCATTCAGGAAAATCCATCTGCCGGATAGGTCTGTCTCCAGATAGCCTTCCTGAATGTTTTGGATAATGTTCAGGTATTTTTCCTTGCTATCCCGCAGGCCGTCCTCCGCCCTTTTTTGCCTTGCCGCTGATTTTTCCAGTTTCTGGATTCTCTGTTTTAATAAGGCATTCTCTTCGATTAGTTTCTGATAGGCTGTGGATAAGTCTTGCATCATTTGTGTCCTGCCTCGTCAATGATGAATGAAGACAAAATGAAAAATTTTATGTATGGAACATCCGAATTATCAATGTGAAAAAGTATATCCATAAAGATTCCAAAAATAAAGCATTCATTTGACCAGGCTTATCTTTTGAAGTGTGTGGTAACTGAAGTCAGACCCATGGCCCATCCCTTTATAGTAAATAGCGCATGAAGCAGAAATCAGTCAAATGCCGCTTTATGTCAAGGTGAAAAACATCGTAAAATTTCATTTGTAGCAGCGGGCTATTTTGTTTTATCCATCTGTTGCAAATATTTCCATTTTAGATTTGAGACGAGACGTGTTATTTGTAAAAATATACTTATGGAAAAGAAAAACTGCTTTCTAATAAAAACACTAATTCGTCTTCTGCAGGCGTGTAAAGCCATCGGGCAGCAGGGAGGCAGGCTTCCTCAGCCAGCCGTGTGTTCTGGCATCCCAAAGCGAGAGCCGACCACTCAAATGCTGACCGTGCGTGGTCATCGACTGGCCATTGCGGAAGCCGGTGATCCAAAGGGTTTCCCGGTGTTTTACGCGCATGGGAATCCGGGATCGCGCCTGGAACTGGCCCTGCTTGATGAGGATGCCCGCCGTTTCGGTTATCGCCTGATAGTGTTCGATCGCCCCGGTTTTGGCCGATCACCCTATATCGAACCGTATTTGCTCAAGGATTTTGCTGAAGATCTTGCCGCATTGGCCGATTTGAAAAAGATCGCCCGCTTTGGGCTGATCGGCTGGTCCAGCGGCGTACCGCCCGTCATAGCAACGAACTACTATTATCCGCAACGGGTGGCGTTTACCTTTGCCATTTCCGGCTATACGGACTTTTCCCGGTTCCCCGACGCACGGCAATTCATGGCAGAAAAGGGGCTGCCCGGCGCAATGCTGGCGGAAAATCATCCCTTGGCGTTTAGTCTGACTGTCTGGGGTTTGCGGCATGTGGATCTGTATCGGCCGGATTTCTACCTGTATGAGGCTGTTAAGAAAATGCCGCCGTTTGATCGCCGGATGCTCGATTCCCCTGCCAGTGCCTGTTTGTTCATGCGCACACAGCAGGAAGGGCTTCGGCAGGGCAGCGAAGGAGCCGTGCAGGATCTGAAGGTACAGTGGCAGCACTGGGGATTTGAGATGAGTGAGGTAAAAAATCCTATTCAGGTCATGCAGGGTGAGGCGGATGTGTTCGTGCCGCAGGCGTTCGGTCGTCATTTGTCGGCGAATCTGGCAAACGGGCGATTGCATCTGTTCCCGGGAAAGGGGCATTTACTGCCATTTTCCGCAGATTTCTGCGAGGAGATGTTCAGCCAGGCAAGACAACTTCAGAAAGTGCCTTTGTCGGGAGATAAATAAACGATAACCCGAGGAGCATTATCACCGTCGGAGTTCATTCCGTATGGCCATGCCCAGTGTTTCCATTATATAGGGTTTCCTGACATACGCGCCCGCTCCCAGCTTTTGTGCCTCTTTGACACTGTCCGTTTCAGAGAATCCGCTCACAATGACAGCCTTCTGCTTTGGGTTGCTTTTGAGAATTCTCTGATAAGTCTCCAAACCATCCATTCCCGGGACCATAATCATATCCAGAACAAGGAGGTCTGCCTTGTTCTGCCGGAGGTATTCCACAGCTTCTTCCCCGCTGGACACCGCACGGACCTTATACCCGAGTTTTTGAAGCAATGCTGAAGCAACCTCTCTCTGGTCGGCAATGTCATCCACCACCAGCACCGTTTCCCCGTGCCCCATGTATTCTTCCATGCACTTTTTCTGCTGAGGAGAAGTCATTTCCTCGCGTGTCACCGGGAAATAAAGCGTAAAGGTTGTGCCCAGTCCAGCTTCTGTCTGCACATCAATATACCCTTTGTGGTCTTTCACAGTTCCCCAGACAATTGCCAGGCCCAGGCCGGTTCCGCTCCGGCCCATGGGCTTTTTCGTATAAAACGGTTCAAATATTTTCTCTCTGTTCTCGGCAAGAATACCCGTTCCCGTATCGGATACAGTCAGGACAACATAATCCCCCTCTTTAACCTCGTCATAGCCCATGATCGCCTTTTCCAGATACCGGTTTTCTGTGCGGATTGTAACCTCTCCTTTTCCGGGAATAGCTTCTGCCGCATTTAACACCAGATTTATCAGTGTCTTTTCCAAATGAATGGGAGAACCTTTGATCTTCAGCAGCGCTTCCTGACATTCGATTTTAAAATTGACGTGGGGATGATAGCCCTGTATATTCTCGAATACCGGTGTTTTGAAAAAACCTGAAACAATATCGTTGAGATCAATCACTTCTGTTTTTGTCACTCCGCGTCTGGCCAGCGTGAGAAGATCCTGGACGATCGCAGCTCCTTTCTCCGTGGACTGCATAATTTTTTCAGCGTGATTTCTGGCCCGCTGTCCTTCAGGGATCTCCATCAGCAGCAGTTCAGCATAGCCCGTGAGGACCCCTAAGACATTGTTCAGATCATGAGCAACGCCGCCGGCCAGTTGTCCGAGGGCTTCCATTTTTTCCACCCGATTCAGTCGCTCTTCCAGTTTTCTTTTTTCTTCCTCCGCACGTTTACGTTCGGTGATGTCATTATAGTAAATCTGAAACCTTACCGCGCCATCCCAGAAGATTTCCTTGCGAAAGGCACGCAGATGGCGTATTTCTCCATTGTTCCTCACAATGCTTATTTCATATTCAGACGGGCCAAACTCACCCTGCAATCTCTTTTCCTTTCTCATTTGCCATGCGGCATAACTTTCCGGAGTATAGCGTTCTTTGATGGATTTCTTTTTCAGTTCCTCAACACTTTTATAACCGTATATATCCAGAATCGCCCTGTTGGCATAAATGGTTTCGCCTTCTATTGTTGATATTCGCACACCCAGCGGGGAATCGTTGAAAGAATTGCGATAATTACTTTCACTTGCCCGCAGTTCGAGCTCTATCTGCTTGCGTTCGGTGATGTCCTGAAATGCGCCATGCACTTTAATGATTTTACCAGTGTCATTTCTTACCGCTTCTCCGATGGTTCTTACCCAGACTCTTTTCCCTCTTGCTGTGAAAATCTCCATTTCTTCATCATAGGGAATTCCTTTTTGTGCACAATCTGTAAATACCTTTGTGATTCTTGCATGCCACTGAGGTGCGTAAAAGCTGATGCCCTGTTCCACCAGCGGTGAGTATCCGACAGGCATCTCATGAATGGTTGCCATTTCATCAGACCAGATCACACGGTTTTCTTCAAGATTGACACTCCAGCCGCCCAATTTTGCTTTTTCTCCCGCAATACGGAGAAGGGCATGGCTTTCCCTTGCCTTTTCTTCGCTCAGTTTGCGTTCAGTGATGTCAATTATGAAATTCAGGGTAGCGGGTTCCCCTTTCCAGTTTACCCGGACAACATTCAAATCAACCCAACGGAAACCATCCGTTTTATGGAGAAACCGGAAAGAATACCTGGAAGGAAGATTTTCACCGTTGAGGCGTCTTATATGATGGTTCATGACCATTTCACGGTCGTCCGGATGGATGAAATCGACAAATGGCCTTGATGAGAGTTCTTCGTTTGAATAACCGGTAATCGTAGCCATTGCCGGATTGAGGAACACAGCCTTACGACCCTGGACGACAACAATAGCCTCACCGGCATTTTCAAAGAGGGTGCGATATTTTTCTTCGCTTTCATGAAGCGCCTCCAAAGTACGCTTGTTTTCGGTAATGTCGCGGCAGATGGCCAGAATGGATGGTTTCCCCCTGTCAACGAAGGCAGTTAAACTGATTGCTGCATCAAAAAACGTCCCGTCATAACGACAGTGTCTCCATTCAAAATACTGAGGATGACCCTGAAGCGCCGCAAGGCTTTTTTCGATTGTTTTTTCTTTTGAGGACTTACCATCAGGCTGAATCTCCGGTGAGAACCGTGAAGGAGGCTGCCCGATGATCTGCTTCCGGGTACAGCCAAACATTTCCAGAACTTTAGGGTTACAGTCAATAAAGACATGATCATCTAACAGGAAAATGCCATCCCCGGCAGATTCGAAAAGATTCCGGAACTTCGCTTCACTCTCACGCAACGTTTCCTCCGCCTGCTTTCTGTTGGTGATGTCATGTTCAAGTGTCAAAAGGTAACGCTCCTGATCAATTTCAATATAACGGGCAGAGAAAAGCATATTCCTGACATCACCGTTCTTCCGGCGCATCAGGATTTCTTCACCGTGAATTGATTCTGATCGCGTCAATATGTTGATCATCTTTTCACGGTCTTTTGGATTGACCCATAAATGAAGATCCTTTGAAGAAAAGCCAATCAGCTCTTCCCGGGAGTAACCGGCCCAGCGCATAAATGCCTCGTTCACATCAACTATTTTACCCGTTGCTTTATGGGTGATAGCGATTGGATCAAGATTCATATGAAAAATGGAGGAGAATTTCCTCTCGGATTTGGAAAGACTATCTTCAGCTTTTTTGAGATCGGTGATGTCCGTAAAAAAGCCTGCGTTGCATTTCACGCCTTCTATGACAATAGGAGCCGTACTGATGTTCACATAAAAAATCGAACCGTTTTTGCGCCGGCAGGGGATATTGAGCGCCCAATTCTTTTTCCCCCGTTTCAGGGCATCAAATTCAGCCAGGACTTCTTTCAGGGACTCTTCAGGGTGTATGTCGTGCACTCCCAACTGCAATATTTCTTCTTCCAGGTAACCAAACATTCTGCACAGAGCATGATTGGCATATTTGAACCGCTTCGTTTTTAATTCGGCTATGAGTATTCCTTCAGCAGCATGGTCAAACAATGTTTTGTATTGTGATTCTGATTCGTGATGGTCCTTATCTGAGCTTTTTGGCCTTGCTTTCGGTCTTTCCAGCTTCTGAATTTTTTTCTTTTGGGTTGAAATTTTTGCAGGGAGGTTGGCTTTTGTGTTGGAAGATTGCTTCATCTGATGCCCTCTGCTTCCATGAACGATTTTGGACAGAAACAAAATGGACGATGTTTTTCAGCGCGCACAATTTAAATTAAGTTACCGGATCATGATGGAAATGTCAAAAGGAAAGTATACCGGTTTAAGTATGCCGGTAATTACTGATTATCATATTCCTGAGCCGGACAAATATAAAGGCGCTTCCATGAAGATCATCATCGCGACCTGCATGGTGTTTATCATTTCTCGGCTATGGACTTTTTTATGAATGGCTTTTGTTAATGCTTTCTTCCAGCTTTCGTATGCCTCCATGCAGGGAATGTCCATCTCTTTATTTGGATGAACGGTTTCCAGTATTTTCAGTCCTGAGAACGCCTCAAATCACGGGAGAATCATTTTACCGGATGTCTGTTTATGTTCATCAAAACCGCACTTCACATTTTATTATCAAAATCATCTGTTGAAATCACCTTGACCCACATAATCATTTTTCATATACTTAAAATCATGATGAAAAATGATCTTATCGATCTTATCCACTTTTCTATCATTCCCAAGGATGATCCGAAACAGGCGCTGCGCATCCACCGCCTTTTTTTGGCGTCTGCCACCTATCTTCTCTGTTTCTGTATTGCTTATATATCATATCTGACCGGCGTCACGGAATGGGAGGTGATAATCGGTTACCTGATTATCATGCCCAGCATCAATATTATATTGTATATCGT
>PHBN01000400.1 GCA_002840635.1 Deltaproteobacteria bacterium HGW-Deltaproteobacteria-1 | reverse complement strand
ATAGCGCAGGGAATAGTCATCGTTTGTGTTTTCGTTTTCTTCTTCTGCATTTTTAAACACATAAAGATTATAAAAAGGATTTTGATTTCTTATGTGTTTGCGAATATATTTACTGCAGCCCGACAGACGGTCCGCCATGTTGATGGCCGGTGAAATCATGATTTTGGAATCACCATCGTAAAGATACGACGGTGGTCCGGAACAGTAACATATCCCGATCCCCAGTTCGAGGATCGGGAGATTGTTTTCCTGGTTTTTGATGTTATAGCGCTGAACGATCTGCAGCATTCTGATTGCCAGTCCGCAAGCGCGTGCAACGCTGTACCAGCCTTGCGGTGTGTCTTTGTTTTCAAAGATCGACAGGATAATGGCGTCTCCTTCAATAAAAACCTTTTCCGCGCGATAATTCCAGAGAATTTCGGAAATCGGGTCAAAAAAATTCAGGCTGAAGTGTGATGCGGGATTAAGCCCTCTGAGTCTCATTGTGTGACTGATGTTGATTGAACCGCGAATGTCCGCTTTCAGAATGACATGATTGATAACGGGCTTTTCTTCTTTAATGCGTTCCGCGGGCAGCAGAAATTCAAAGAGCGTCTGGTTTCCTTTTGATAATTGCAGGATTTTTTCTTCAGTCACAATGCTGATGGCTTCCATCGCGTTTTTCAGTGTGAGAGCATTGTAGATATCCCGATGATACCGGAAAAACTCGATCAGGAAATTAAACAATTGTACTTTTTTTTCAGCCTGGGTGGCGGCTTTGATCCGTTTGATGGTTTGCTTAAGCGGGGCAAGCGGGAGAGTCCCGCCGTGCAGAGAGTTCTTTCGTTTCAATTCCCGGATGATGGATCTTCTTGACCAGAAATCGACCAGGTATTCCCGGATATACCGCGGAGCAAGGGGCGGGCAGTAAATGCTGTATATCGATTTCATTTCATAAGCGGCCACAATCTGCTTGAGCATACCGGTTTTTTTAAATTCTCTATAAAAGAAATCCAGAAGAATCTGCCGTTTTTCTTTACGGTCCCGGAGTTCTTTGAGCCTTTCGCCGGATGCTCCCGCGTCTTTGGCTCTTTCCAGGTGTTCCTGTGCGTCAAAACAATTGAACATCTGATGGATATTGCCGGTTTCCATGATCCATTTGTCAAAATTAATACTCCCTTCATTCAAAGGGGATGGATCTTTAAGGTCATTGTTGTGTTCCGTTTCCGGCAGGTCTTCCTGCTTTACTTCGTTTTGTTGCAGATCCGTTTTAGCCAGCAGGTCATAGATCATCGATTGCACATTGCCATAAGTGTCAGGATCCTGGGATCGTTTGCCTAAGAGGATGTACTCTTCGATGAGAAAAAAATCATCACAGGGATCATCGGTATGGAGCACCGGGTTATTGAAAAAAACGCCCGGGAGAATTTTCTCTTCATCAAAATGCGTTTCACGCATGTTGCGAAGGCTTCGATTTTGAATATCCGTCAGCAAAAGAAACATTTCTTCTCCTGCAAACCGGATAATGCGACTCTGGTTCAGTTTGATTTCG
>PHBN01000072.1 GCA_002840635.1 Deltaproteobacteria bacterium HGW-Deltaproteobacteria-1 | reverse complement strand
AGTATCCGATGGCCATTACATCACCCGATCGGATATTGAATCTATCGTCAACACGATGAGCGCCATCAACAACAACGCGGGCATGGATGTGATGCAGAAATACAACGCCATGATGGCCGACCAGCAATACCATAATATATTGGCGCAGAGTTGGCAGTAGATGTAGATTCAGAACTCTTGAGGCGTGGATCATTCAAACTGCAGGGAACGTTTCTAGAAGCGTTCCCTGCAGTTATCTGATATGAAAGGATTTTAATAGCCGAAAAGGCACAGACGCACTTCCTGAAATGCCACTGATAAGACCGATACGAAAGGGATGTTTATTGTCAGACCGTAAATCAATTATTCTATTGATCGTTGCTTTGCTTTTATTCTCTCTCAATGGATTATGTCATGCTGATGTTCTGGTGCATAAAGATGTTGTGAGTGATGCCCTGCGCCATTCGCCGACTCTGCGGATGAAGATTGAGGATGTAAAGATATCCGATGCGCAGTACCGGACGAGTTTTGCCGGGCTGTTGCCGACGATCAATATCAGCAGCCGCGCCGAACGTTACGAAAATCTGGATCCGCGAAACACGGCCACTATCGAAACCATCGGCAATGAAGTCGTTGGCGGCTATCAGAGCGCGTGGCGATCATCGGTAAACCTTACCGGTCAATACTATTTATCCCACTGGTATAAAAAACGGTATGAGACAGCATATTATAAAGGATTGAAAGATGCCGGAATCCATCAGTGTGAAACCGAGGCAAAAAAGATTATCCGCGAGGTGACGGACATCTATGGCGCGGTGGTTGAATCGAAAATCAAATATGATTATTCAGGGCGCATTCTGACTGACCTGAAGCATATTCTGAAAATAAAAAAAGAAGCCTTTGGAGTCGGGCAGTATGCTTTTGAAGATGTTTTGAAAGTAGAGGCCGATGTAACAGCATTGGAGCGGGAGATTGTAAAGATAAAAAAAGAATTGATTGATCAATATCACCGCTTAAGCGCGTATACCGGCGGTTCATATGATGAGAATGTCATTATCGATCACCTCCTGTTTACAGGCGAGATTGCTCCGATTGATGAGAAAGAAGCGGTGGCTGCTTCGCCGGAATACAGGATGCGGCTGAAAGAAATGGAGGCGATCCGCTCAAAAACGATCGCCGCAAGAAATAATATGCTGCCGGATATCTCCGTTTACGGCAGGTATGATTTATTCAACAGCTCGCCGGATAACATTAATGCCTCTCTAAACGATACACGACCATCATCCTACAGTGCCGGCGTCCTTATCAGTCTGCCACTATTTGACGGGGGGGCAAGGTATTGGGAGTGGAGAAAAAATATCTACGAAATTCAAAAGCAGGAAGAAAACATCCGTGCCACGATGGAGGAAAGCAACAAGAACATCAGGACCATCCGTGACGGCTATAACAATCTTGCCAGGACCTATCAGCATTATAAAAAGCTCAATGATCAATATTCAAAGATGATATCAATCAGTAAGAAGGCACAGGCACTGGGTGAACGAAGCCATCTGGATATGCTGGAACTGGAAAAAGACATGCTGGCAGTGGAACGGGACATGAAAATAACAGAGCAAACGCTTGCCGTTTATGAAAAACAGATGGCACTGGAAATGGATTACAATAAATTCTTGAGAGACTATGATGGAAACTGGACTTGTAGCTATTGAAGTTGTGTCAAAAATTCATTCAGTCAGTATCGATATGGCGGCGGTCAAACGCCGCTATTTCATCGAAGACGAGCTGAGCAATGCCGAAGTTCTGCGCATTTTGCGGGATCATGGCATCCGATCACGTTTAAAGAAGCTGAAAACTGTTGAAGAGCTCATAAAATATCCTGCACCGCTTATCTTTACTTCTAAAAGTAATGAATTCCACATTTTGCTCGGCAAGAAAGAAGATAAAATATTTATTTTTGATTGTAATGAAAAAAAACCGAAAGAAATGATAGTTGAAGAATTCCGGCAACTCTGGAACGGCGAGGCCATCGCCCTGTATCCGCGTTTCACAAAAACGGAATTCTTCCTTAATATGAAATGGCTTTTCAAGGAATTCTACAAGCATCGTCCTGTTTTTACGGCAATCATAACGGCTTCATTTTTCATCCAGCTTTTTGGTCTGGTTACACCGCTTTTTATTCAGGTGATTATCGACAAGGTTCTGGCGCACCACGCGCTGACAACCCTTCAGGTTGTCGCCGGCGCGTTCATGGTGATTCTGCTTTTTGATACAATTATGAATCTTATGCGCAATTACTTATTGTATCATACAGCCAATAAGGTGGATGCCAGCCTTGGGGCAAAAGTTTATCGTCATCTTTTGTCGTTGCCGTTCCGCTATTTCGAAATCCGCAAGGTCGGCAATATTATTGCCAGGGTACGTGAGCTGGAGAATCTCCGGTCGTTTATGACCAACATCTCTCTTACGGTTTTGCTCGATACGGTATTCTCCGTGGTTTTCGTCGTCATCATGGCTTTATATAGTGTGTATCTCACCTTAATTGTACTGGCTTTTGTTTTGGCTATTGCAATTATCTCTTTTGTGGCAACGCCGATGATTAAACAAAGGCTCGATGAAAAGTTTCAAAAGGGCGCTGCCAATCAGTCCTTTCTGGTGGAGTCTATTACGGGGATTCAAACCGTCAAGTCGCTGGCCATCGAAGGGAAGATGATCAAGGACTGGGAAAAAAGTCTGGGCGATTATATTCTTTCTGCTTTTAAATTATCTAATCTGGGGAATGTGGCAGTGACGTCTTCACAGGCGCTGCAAAAAATTATGACATTGGCTGTGATTTACTTCGGTGTCAGTCTGGTGTTTAACAAGAGTATGAGCGTTGGACAATTGATCGCTTTTCAAATGTTTGCATCGCAGTTGAGCGGGCCGATCCTGCGACTGGTGCACATGTGGCAGGATTTTCAGCAGGCCAAGTTATCCCTGGAACGTATCGGCGATATTATCAACACGCCGCCGGAGGTTGTGGGTGGGGCGATCACCGTCAGCCAGCTTAAGGGTGAAATAATCGCCAAAGAAGTGTCTTTCCGTTATGCGCCGGATAGCCCCCTGGTTTTGGATAATATCAATTTCAAAATCGACGCCGGTATGATGGTGGGTATCGTTGGACGCAGCGGGTCTGGTAAAAGTACCATCGCCAAACTTATGCAGCGCCTTTACCTGCCGGTTGAAGGGGCAATGATGATTGACGGTGTGGATATCCGGCATATGGATCCTTTATTCCTGCGATATCGAACAGGTATCGTTTTGCAGGAATGCTTTCTGTTCAGCGGGACGATCAAGGATAATATTGCAATGGCCGCTCCGGATGCCAATATGGAACGCATTATTCAGGTGGCGCGTATCGCAGGGGCGCATGAGTTCATTTCAGAGATGCCGCTGGGGTATGATACGTATGTCGAAGAACGAGGGTCGTCTCTATCCGGCGGACAGAAACAGCGGATTGCCATTGCCCGTGCATTGATTATGAATCCCAGTATCCTGATATTTGATGAGGCTACCAGCTCCCTTGATTACGAATCGGAGAAAGTGATTCAGCAGAATCTGAGTCTGATTCGCAAGGGAAGAACCGTTATTTTTATTGCTCATCGTCTTTCGGTCATGCGTGATTGTGATATGGTTATTGTCATTGACCGGGGCAAGATTGTAGAAACCGGTAATCACATTTCTTTGATGCAAAAAGACGGTCTCTATGCTTATCTCTATAAACAACAGGAGGAAAACCGACTGCGATGAGCAATAACGATTACCATGATTTCAAGCCCATTATTGCGGAAATAGAGGACCGACCGACCAATCCCCTGGGGATGCTATTTCTCTGGACGATTATTGCCCTGATGGTTGTCACTGTGCTGGGATTGATTTTTCTGAAGATTGATGTTGTGGTCACGGCACGCGGCAAGATCATTCCCATAGGAGATGTTAAAATTGTTCAACCCCTGGAAACGGGTGTCATCACAAGAATCCATGTCAAGGAAGGCGATTATGTAAAAAAAGGCGCCGTCCTCCTGGAGATCGATCCATCAGTGGATACAGCTGATCTGGAAGGTAAAGAAAGAAATCTTAAATATTCAAAATTATCTCTCGAACGAATCAGCGGCGTGCTTGCTGATAAAGAATTTGCGCCTGAAAAGCAAGGACATGCTAAGGAAATTATTCAAGCACAAACAGCATATTATCAGGCTCAGCGACGTGCGTTAAAATCTTTAAAAGAAGAGATTGCCACTCTGGATAAGGTATTGGCTATGGCGATAGAAGACGAAAGAAGGCAGAAGGCTTTGGTGGAAATTGGTGCCGTGGCCGATAACAAGTACCGGGATAAAATGAAAGAAAGAATGAATCTGCAGAGGGAACGTGATTCAAAATTAGGCCAGATGGAGCAAATTCGGGAGAAACTTCTTGCCGATTACTCCACAAATGTTCAAAGCCGCAACCTTCTGGAAGCCGAGGTCAGCAGTTTGAAATTCAAGCAGGATAAAAGATTTATTGTCGCACCGGTCACGGGATACATTCATTTGTTGCCTGTCAAGACGGTAGGCGCTGTTGTGACGACTGCCCAACCTGTTGTCGGTATTGTTCCCGAAAATACGCCGCTGGAGGTCAATGCTATCGTTATGAATAAAGATATTGGCTACATCAGGGAAGGGCAGCGCTGCATTATTAAAGTCGATACGTTTGATTTCCAGAAATACGGAACCATTGAAGGAAAAGTTCAGGTTGTCAATCCATACAGCATGGATGAGAAAGAAAATAAGGAAAAAACCAATGATGCAGAAAGTGCATCGGGCGGCTACCCGGTAAGAGTGAAAGTGCTGTCGGAAACGCTAAAAACCAGGAATGGTGATGAGTATAAAATTAAACCGGGAATGTCGGTTACTGCGGAAGTCAATGTCGGTAAACGCCGGGTCATTGAATTCTTCCTTTTCCCGATTATCCGCTATCTGGATGAAGGATTGAAAGTCAGGTAAATTTAAATATTTGTAAGAAGGGTTTCAAAGCGGAATGAACTTTTGTGGTAGCCGTCAACAGCCCGCTGTATTTGATCACCAATAAGTAGTTGATATAAAGGTATTATTAGCTATCCCGGTAATGTTCTAGATTAAATGTTTTTACTTATATTCTTCTAAAGAAATGTTCCGTCCTTGGGTGATTTTTATGAACGGGAAGAATTAAAAACTTGAAATTATAGGCAAAAAAGTTTTGTTGAGCATGTCGCCTGGGGAGCCAAGACAAAAGGGCCCGTTTTAAAAAGCGGGTCCTTTTTTTTTGCGTATACCATTCCGAAACCAGGCGGGTAAACTCAACATGAACTTCTTCATGTATCCATTTGTCCAATGTCTGTTTTGGATAAAAGGTAATATTGACTTATTCGCTGATTTAGTATAGACAATAGATACTTGAAAAAGGCAAACTGCTTGAAAGGGCGGGGCGCAAAGTTAACGACCTAAATCTCATTTGAGGGATACGGTGGCTGAACTGCCAGGTTGGATAATTGCTCTGAAGAATAGACGTAATTACATCTCTCCTTTCAGCTCCCAGTATCAAAACTGAAGAATAACAGAACGCTAACTGAACATGCCGCGCTATCATTGGGGCAGGTCAAAGCCATCAATCCTCAAAAGGATATGGTTTGCCGATGAAAGGTATTAACATTGTTAATCAAAACAGGTAGCATAAGATGAATAATCCATCCAAAGATTACCAAAAGCTGATCGCAGAGAATTCCTCATTGAAGCAGAGAATCGAGAAACTGAAAAAAGCAGCGGAGAGCGGGAATATGGGAGCGAACACCGTGCAGTCTGATAAGAAATTTGACGCGATATTCCAGTGCAGTCCTGACGTTATTACGATTACCGATGCCTCCAGCGGTTCGCTTTTGGATGTTAATGACTCCTTCATTCAATTAACAGGATATTCACGAGAAGAAGTCATCGGTTCATCAACGAAGGAATTGAATATATGGGGCAGTATCGAAGACAGGGAACGGATTGTCAATCAGTTGAAATCCGGTACCAATGTTGACAAGGTAGAATTAACATTCCGGACAAAAAATGGCGAACTCAGACAAATGCTCTTCTCTTCCCGGTTAGTCGAGGTTGATGGCAGGCAGCTTAGCATCGCCATCACCCACGACGTCACCGAACGCAACATGACAGAGGAGAAATTGCTGGAAAGCGAGGAGAAATACACGACCGTTCTTGAAGATATGGAAGATGTTTACTTTGAAGTGGACATCAGGGGGAATATCGCGTTCGTTAATACTTCATCCTGCAAAAAGAGCGGATATGCTAAAGAAGAACTGCTGGGAATGCCTT
>PHBN01000399.1 GCA_002840635.1 Deltaproteobacteria bacterium HGW-Deltaproteobacteria-1 | reverse complement strand
TGAACTGGCGATGCAGGAAGGCTGGTCCACTGCCAATCAAAAAATCCGGGAAATGGGTTTTGGCGCGGGCATGGGTCTTTGCAATATTAAAAATTATTCTGATGAATTCCACATCTCATCGGAAATCGGCAAAGGCACCCATCTGAAGATGATCATTCAAACACCATAATCTTTACAAAGGGTTCAATCATGAAAATTGAAAAACTTGTTCAGGCACTGGGATTAGAGGTCAAGTGCGGCAAAGATTATCTGGACAGGGAAGTGACCGGCGGTTACACGGGAGACCTCCTTAGTGACGTCATGGGCAATTCCAAAGAAGGTTACATCTGGATCACCCGCCAGGTTCATCAAAATATTGTCGCGGTCGCCAGCCTCAAGGAACTGGCGGGGATCATCCTGATCAATTCCTGCCAGCCGGCTCCCGATACACTGGAAAAAGCCGAGGGTGAAAAGATTCCTGTTATGGTGTCCAGTCTACCCGCTTTTGAAATCTCGGGTCAGATATACAATCTGCTGACGTCAGCCGGCTGATTGCCTGGACCATCCCCCCAGAAAAGGCCCGACCGATTAGGGATTCCAACGGTGAAAACCGATGTTAACAGTTTTCAATTGCGATCTTCATATTCACACGTGCCTGTCACCCTGCGCGGAACTGGACATGCATCCCCGGCCCCTGGTGGAAAGATCGCTTGAAAAAAAACTCGACATGATTGCCATCACCGACCACAATGCTTCCGCCAATGTCCGGTACGTCATGGAGGCAGCCGCCGGAAAAAACATTCAAATCATACCGGCCATGGAAATCACGACCAGCGAAGAAGTTCACTTGCTGGCTCTCTTCCGATCTCTGCCGGATCTCATGAAACTTCAGACGATCATCGATCAGCATTTATTCGGTGAAAATGATGAAACGCGTTTCGGCGTTCAGGCCATCGTCAACGAACTTGGCGAAGTTGAGGGGTTGAACAATCAGCTCCTTATCGGGGCGACGGATTTAACCATTGATGACACCGTTGATATCATTCATCAGTTCGGCGGCCTCGCCATCCCGGCGCATATTGACCGGGAAAGTTTCAGCGTGCTGAGCCAGCTGGGCTTCATTGATGAGCATGCTCATTTCGACGCGCTGGAAATATCGAAATTGACCGGTATCCGGCAGGGCCGCCTGCGCTATCAGGAACTGAACCGGTATCCCTTTGTCACTTCATCAGATGCCCATTTCATCAGGGACATCGGCATATCAACCACAAAAATTCTTATGGCGGAACCCACTTTTACTGAACTGACCATGGCTTTTTCAGGACAAAACGGCCGCCGCATCCTGGAGCAGCAATGCTGACCCTTTCCGATCACATTCTGGACATTACCGAAAATTCCATCCGCGCCGGCGCGAAGCTGATTGAAATCAGCATTGATGAAAATTCTGAAAACGACCTGCTCACCATCGAAATAAAAGATGACGGTCACGGCATGAACCCGGACGCTGTTCAAAAAGTTGTGGATCCCTTTTATACAACCAAAACCGTCAGACGCG
>PHBN01000398.1 GCA_002840635.1 Deltaproteobacteria bacterium HGW-Deltaproteobacteria-1 | reverse complement strand
GTCACCCTTAATATGTGTTGCCACATGGCCAAATAGGTGATACTACGCCTTCGTCAGTGAACCACAGGGGTCACCAACCCCTGTGGTTTTTTATTCTATGCGAGGAGTATCAAACAAGCATGATTGCAGCACAAAATATCACCCTTTCCTATGGGAAGAGAATGCTATTCAAAGATGTTAACATCAAGTTTACCGCAGGCAACTGTTACGGGTTGATCGGCGCCAACGGTTCGGGGAAGTCCACCTTTCTTAAAATTCTGGCCGGTGAGTTGGAGGCCGAGCGCGGAGAGATAGTCATCGGTCGTCGGGAGCGCTTAGCTGTTTTGCGTCAAGATCAATTTGCCTTTGATGATGAAGTCGTTTTCAATACAGTCATCATGGGACACAAGAAGTTGTATGGTGTCATGCAAGAGCGCGAGGCGATGCATGCCAAGTCTGAATTGACGGAAAAGGATGGTGTGCGCTTGGCGGAGATTGAGGCGGACTTTGCTGAAATGAACGGTTATGAGGCGGAGTCCGAAGCTGCGGTGCTGCTCAGCGGACTTGGCATATCCGAGGATCTGCGAACGAAGAAAATGAGAGATCTGGAGGCGGGTGACAAGGTCCGAGTATTGTTGGCGCAGGCCCTGTTTGGCAATCCGGATATTCTCCTGCTTGACGAACCGACCAATAACCTTGATCGGGAATCCATTTCGTGGCTGGAAAAGTTCCTGTCACGATTTTCCAATACGGTGATCGTGGTATCCCATGACCGTCACTTTCTGAATCAGGTTTGCACGCATACTGCTGATATCGATTTCGGGCGGATTACGATTTATGTCGGAAATTATGATTTCTGGTATCGCGCCAGTCAGTTGCACTTTAAGCAGAAACAAGCCGACAGCCGCAAAATGGCTGAAAAAGCCGAGGAACTGAAAACCTTTATCCAGCGATTCAGCGCCAATGCGTCCAAGTCCAGGCAGGCCACGTCGCGTAAGAAGCTGCTCGAAAAACTGACCCTGGAGGATATGCCGATTTCATCCCGCAAATATCCGCACGTGGTCTTCAAGCCGGAGCGCGCCTGCGGTGATATCATCCTGTCCATTTCCGGACTGACCAAAACAATTGACGGTGTGAAAGTGTTGGATAATTTTGACTTGAACGTTTGCAAGGGTGACAAAATTGCTTTTGTCGGAGACAACGCCCTTGCTCGAACCACCCTTTTTCAGATTCTCGCAGGAGAACTGGAGCCAGATAGCGGCAGCTATCGATGGGGTGTTACCATCACCAGCGCCTATTTCCCTCAGGAAAACAGCGGATTCTTTGAAGGGGAGATGACTCTGATTGAGTGGTTGTGTCAATATTCACCGCCATCCGATGGTGATGCCTTTGCACGCGGCTTCTTAGGCAAAATGCTTTTTTCGGGCGAAGAGGCCCTGAAAAAAACCCGTGTCCTCTCAGGTGGCGAAAAGGTGCGCTGCATGCTGTCACGCATGATGCTGACTGGAGCTAATGTCCTGATCCTTGATGAACCAACCAACCATCTGGATCTGGAATCGAT
>PHBN01000071.1:4234-13662 GCA_002840635.1 Deltaproteobacteria bacterium HGW-Deltaproteobacteria-1 | reverse complement strand
TCTGGGCGCCTTCGGCTTTGACCTCAACGTCATGCTGCATACGATGCAGGCCATGGATCAGGACGACAACATCGACGTGATCATTCCCTACTTTGACGTCGAATACCTCATTCAGGCCGAGATGATTCTCCATATCAAGAACAGCGCCGACACGATCATGAAAATGGCCGAATCCATCAGGAAGCCGGTGATTCCCGTCCTCATATCCTTTTTGGAAAACAACCTGGAAGCCCAGCGCATCAGGATCGATACCTTTAAGTCTCTGCGCAAGGCCGGCTTTCCCGTTTACGGAACGATCCAGGAGGCCGTCTATGTCATTGAGACGTATTTCGAATGGGTGGAAAAACGGACACCTCGCTAGAGATGCAGATCGTTTTTTGGATTAGTTGCAAGAACCGCAGCTGTCAAATTAAGACAATTAAGTGTTATGTCCCCCGAATTCACTTCTGTTGCCCGGAGCCTATTCTTTTCTCGTTACTGTCCTGGCAATTCGGGCTATGCAACCTTCGAAGTCACTCTTTATGTTATGTTGCCAAAGGCGTATTACTGTCCATCCCATTTTACGTAATATTGTGGCATTTCTAGTATCACGTTCTCTGGTCTTGCTTATTTTCTTTTTCCAAAAATTTGACAACTTATTTTCCCATGTTGGGTATCGATAGCCATGCCAGAAATCACCGTCTATGAACACCACGACTCTTGCTTTGCAAAAAACAATGTCTGGTTTTCCGGGTAGTTCTTTGACATGTTTGCGGTAACGCATTCCTTTCTTATGGAGTTCCGACCGAACCTGCACTTCCAGTCCCGTATCTTTTCCTTTAATTCGAGACATGCAATAACTACGCTGCGCTGGTGTTAGATTATCCGGCATTACTTGTTCCTTGATATAGGCTGAAGGCTCTGGCCATTTCTCTGCGACCAGGTAAATGGAGTTCCGGTGGTGTAGTTGTCAAAACCACAAAATCCTGCGGTATACCGGGGCAGATTTTTTTGAAGTCACACTTGGAGCACTTATCGGGGTGTGGTCGCATTGGGAAGTCTGATTCTAGAATGCCGTTGACTGCCCATTCAATGTTAGCAAGAGCTGCATCAACAGCTTCCTGATTGATTGGCACTTGAATGCGTTGATTATCTTTCAGGAGATGAACACTGCCTGTCCTAGCGTTTTGCCCTAAGACTTGATCGGCCGCTCTTGCATACAGTTGCACCTGCAGAGCGAGTTCGGTCCAGTCGAGTTCTTCGTTATCGGCCGGCGCTTCACCACCCTCCATCGTTTTGAAGTCGATGATCTCGGCTTGGAGAATTCTATCTTCCTCATCCTCGTGGAGAAGAAGATCAATTGCGCCCGAGATTACACAGTTGGCTGCCGGAATCTCAAAGATTGCTTCAACTTGCCGCTCCCGTTCGAAGTCTTCGCCGAAGGATGCTACATAATTTTGAGTAATCTCCACGGCCTTGTTTCTTGAGTTTTCATAAGCACCCGGACGGTTCACTGGGTCGCTGCTTTGTGGCACATGTTTTAAATGGAATGTGGCCATGACCACCTGTCCCACTTCGTTTTCTGGTGGCGGAGAGTCCGGGTGGCGTTCATGAAGTTTTTGGATCGACGTATGAATGGTCCGCCCGTAACCGAACATTTCCGGAACGATCGGATTGAGCCCGTATCGTTCACGAAATTGATAGCTCTTTGGGCATTGCAGGTAGTATTTGATTTCAGTGAAACTAGTCGGATAGTCGGCGTCCTCGACTCGCCGGCGAGGTGTGGTCCGAACGAGCCCCGCTGGCAGGCCTGCACTGTTTTGAATTACTGACGGATGTGTGGCAAGTTGCAGGGCATACGAAGATGGTCGGCGTCGTCTTCGCGCCTGCGGTAGGTTTTCCGCGCCGCTTATGTAGAGATAGCGTTCAGCGCGCGTTGCCGCTGTGTAAAAGAGCCTGGTTTCCTCACTTGGCGTGCTTTGATATGCACCGCGGGTGATCGCCGCTGTCATAACGCCAGCAGGGAGCCAGCCTGAGTAATGGCTAATATTTTTTGGGAATCTTTGCGCTTCGACGTCGACAACGAATACGCAGGGATACTCGAGCCCTTTCATTTTGTGAACGGTCGATACCGTGACGGCGTCCGGTCGTTGGAGCACATCGTCTGTCGACATATCGTATCCAGTTTCTGCGACGTTTTGCAGAAAGTTGAGGACTTCCGAGAATCGGCGTATTGAATCCACGCTCATATAGACTGTTTCGACGTCTAGGATCATCCGGCTGAAAAGCCCAATGTCCCGCATTATCTCGTCACTGAAGTTTGTCCGGGCGATGTTGAAGGCTTCCAACAGATCGTAGACGAACTGCTGTGGATAGAGCCGAATTCTTGTCGAGCCTTGCGGGCGATGGATCTTACGGTTCCAATCAGTGAGAACGCGGACCAGGGAATTAAAATCCGCGTATGGAAACGCAGAGAGCACGAAGTTGTTGAAATGTTGCTGCACCGCGTTACGGTCAAGCGGCGTATTACGGAGAAGTTCAAAGGTGTTGCGCAGGACCGATGTCTGCGGGCGGTCGAAGGGTCCCCCGCCTGCTTCCAAGCTGAAAGGGATATTAAGAGTCTCTAAAGCGGTTGTAAATGCGGTATGTCTCGGTGTGCCATCCTGTTCCGCCTGACGGGTTGAGCGCATTAGGATGGCAAAATCGGCATGTGTTAAACCGCGGATACTGCCGTTGTCATTGTACGCAGTTCCAAGCAGGTCACGGATTCTTCCGGCGATCCACTCGGCCTCGGTAGCGCGGTCTGGAAACCACAGCACCCTTAAATCCTGCGGTGACATATTTGCAAAAGCCGTCGGATTCTTTGAAATCCGACTAGGTCCCAGCATAGCAGCTACAAAGGCGTCAGAGGCCTGAACTATGGGCACAGTACTACGGAAATTCTGGGACAAGGTATGTACACTGCAGTTGGCATATCGTTGCTGGAATTCTAATATATTGCTGACATCCGCACCACGCCAAGCATAAATCGACTGGTCGTCATCCCCTACTACGAATAGGGTTTGAGAACGCCCGTGCAGAAGGCGGATCAATTCTTCTTGGCAAGGGTTGATATCCTGGTATTCATCCACCATGAGATGTCGCAACCTTCCGATACCATTTTCAACACCGGGCTCATTATTGTGGATCGCTTCGACTACATTCCTGATCATTAAGGAGAAATCGATATATTGATCCTCCCGCAGTCCGTCCCGGATACGGATGAGCAGATCACCGATATCACGGTCCGCGGCGATGACCGCGTTGTAGTCTAAAAACTCGTCGTTGGCTGTCTTCCATGCGTCGGATACCTGTTTGATCATGTCGAAATAGCCGTTGTTCCGCGCACGGGCGCGAAAGCTCTGAAGACCTAACTGGTAGTAACGTGAAATCAGATAAAGCTTCAGCCGGTTTTCATCAAGCACGTCGTACTGTCGATACGTTGCGTCCATGTCGCCCAGCACATGCTGACAATAGGCATGGATGGTCCCAATATACATCGCGCCCATTACTGTAGGATCGAGTCCAGCAGTAATCAGTGCTTGTGAAACTCGGCGTTTGATGGATTCGGCGGCTTTCTCTGTAAAAGTAAAGGCCACGATACCTTCAGGTGGTTCGTTTTCCGCGAGGAGCCTGGCAATCCGGTAAGCTAAAGTTCTGGACTTGCCTGATCCGGCGCATGCCAGACACAAAACTTCGCGTGGGGAATCTACAGCCGCTGCATATTGTTGAGGTGTCAAATTACTTCTCAATACTTGGTCGATACACATAGATTATAATCCCCTTTTCAGATTTTCGCGTTTAAGGTTTTTCAATCAGAACATCTCGGATTATTTTAGCGTGTGCGTTGATAAAAGGTGGAGGCAAGGCGTTGCCAATCATCAATGCCAAAGTAGATTTATTACTGGTCTCTGGAAACTTATATCGAGGGGGAAAACCCTGTAAAAGGGCGGCTTCCCGCATTGTAATTGCGCGATCTTCCACTGGATGAAGGAATCTACCCTTGGAGGGATTAAAACAGCCGCTCGTAATCGTCGGTGCCACTTTGTTCCACGTCATACGTCCATAAACGTCTTTGAATCCGTTACAGTTTTTGTGGCAGGTTAATTGATACTTTTCCGATAGGGCCGCTCGACTTCCACCATCGCTTGGTATCCGTCTTATAATATCCATAACCTTTTTAGTCCGCTTTTCTATTATGTCGTGTACAGGATCGCCGCTTTTGCCTGCCTTCGGTAGACTGCCGATGGCATCTTTCACAGTAATTCGCTTATCAATTTCATCCGCAAATGGTATTGCTTTGCCCAGGCCAGCCAAGTAAATTAACCTTCGTCTTCGTTGAGGCACGCCATATGCGGCAGCGTTCAGTATGCGATGTTCACCGACATACCCAAGGTTTTTCATATGTGAGCAAAAACGCTTAAATTTTTTATCATCAGCAAGTCCCGGCACATTTTCCAGCATTACTATGTGTGGTAAGAGTCCATCAACAAAGCGTTGAAATTCAAACAGAAGATCATTCCTAGGATCTTCAATGTGAATTGATCCATTTAAGGTACGCATAGTCGAAAAACCTTGACAAGGTGGACAGCCAGCAAGTAAGTCGAGGCCACCTTTTTTTAGTCCGAGTTTTTTTAGCATTTCAGTTGGCTTAAACTCACGGATATCCTTTTCCCATAATGTTACTTTACGGTGATTCGCTTTGTAGGTCTTTACCGACAACGGATCGATATCTACCGCGCCCAATACTTGAAATCCGGCTTTTTTCAGTCCAACTGTCACCCCCCCACAGCCACAGAAAAGGTCAACCGCGGTTGGTTTTTTATTTACGCTGCAGGGGCTTATTTTTGTGGTCTTGATCTGATTCATCTGAAAAAACTCCTACTAAGCCAGAATTTTTTTGATAATGTAAAGTAATACAATACCTTTAATAAATGCAAGGAAAAAGGCTTTTTTTGCGGTTTCCCTGTGACGGTCAATGGCGAATTCGGGGGGGTAATTAGGGGGACATAACACTTAATTCTCTAAAATAAATTGTCTCGTAGAATACGGAAACGCTGTTAACTTTTTAATCCTCTCTCCAAAATCATGTTGTGTATCACCAATCGGTGAAACAAATAGCGTCACTTTTACTTCAGCGAGTAGTACTGTTTGCCCCGCCGGACGTGCGATGCAACCATGCCGTCTTTTTCCAGTACCTGCAGGTGGGTAAAAACCTCGGATACCGCAAGAAAGATTTCCAGCGGCAGGCGTTTGCCGCTAATCTCCGGAAAAAGGCTGCGGGCAATCCCGTAAACCGTGAATTCACCTTTTTTCAGAATGGCAATTATTTTTTCCTGCCTCAGCGAAAACTGCTCCCGATACATCGCGGCGGTCCTGGGCAAGTCAGTGATGGGTTTGCCGTGAGCGGGGTAAACAATCCGCGGGACAAGTGACTCGATTTTCCGCAGTGAGTCGTAGAATTCCAACTGGCTCATCCGCCAGGGAATGTCAAAATCGGATTCCAGCATGACAAAAGCATTGGGCGTGATATGGCCGAGGATATGGTCGCCAGAAAAAAGAATCCCTTCTTTTTCCAGGTAAAGGCAGATGGACCCCTTGGTATGTCCCGGCGTTGAAATGACCGTTGCCTCATAATCGCCCACCTGAATTTTTTCTCCATCCGACAGACACAAATCAATCCGGCAATTTTCCGCAAGCGATGAAAAGAATAGTCCCATGCCATAGAACAAAAGCTCGAAAACCAGCGGCACGCCCATAAGCCTGTAAAACTTAGAAAATTGCCGGTCGGATACTTCCATGCCGGTTTCGACAACCGGCACGTCTTCGCAGTGAGCAGCCACCGCTGCGCGCCCCGATGATCGTTTGACGACATGTCGCGCTGCGCCGTAGTGATCGATGTGGCCGTGTGTGAGGATAATTCGGTCGATATCGGAAAAGCCTATGCCGATCTGCCGAAGGGATTCCTCCAAATGCCGCGTAGTCCTTCTTGTGCCGGTATCGAGCAGCGTTGTTTGTTTGCCCGTGAACAGATAGGCGTTCACCGGCCCCGGCTGCCTGCCGGGGAGAGGAAGAATGATTCGGTGGATATGCGGATGGATTTCTTTGCAGCGTATGGTGGTTTTATGCTTCATGTTGTTCCGATTGTGTACATTGACTATTTCTTTCCCTCAATACGCAGCATCGGGGTGGTCTCTTCGCAATGATGGGAAACACGGAAATGAAATTGTTTCACCCCATCTCCAGCAGGATTTTGTTGAGTTCCTTGATTTCGTCGCGCAGGCTCGCGGCTTTTTCAAACTCCAGATTCTTGGCCGGGCGGGGATGGCCCTGCCTTTGGCGTCTACCGGCACGGTCATATAATCGGCTTCGTATATGGAACCCAGAATATTGCTGATCGATTTTTTGATGGTCTCGGGCGTGATGTTATTTTCTTCGTTATACCGGGCCTGAATGATGCGGCGGCGCTTCGTTTCGTCAAGACAGGCCTGAATGGATCTGGTGATCTTGTCGGCATACATGATGACCTTGCCGCCGACGTTGCGCGCGGCGCGTCCGCTGGTCTGGATGAGCGATCGTTCGGAGCGCAGAAACCCTTCCTTGTCTGCATCAAGAATGGCAACGAGCGACACTTCGGGGATATCCAGACCCTCGCGCAGCAGGTTGACGCCGATCAGCACGTCGAACTCGCCCAGACGCAGGTCGCGGATGATGCTGACCCGTTCCAACGTGTGAATATCGGAATGCAGATAGCGCACGCGAATACCGATGCCGCTGTAATAGTCCGTTAAATTTTCCGCCATGCGTTTGGTCAACGTGGTGACCAGAACTCTTTCCTCTTTCTCGACGCGCAGGCGTATTTCTTCGAGCAGATCATCCACCTGCTGTGAAGCAGGTTTGATTTCGATTTCCGGATCCATCAGGCCCGTCGGGCGGATGATTTGCTCCACGCGGATACCGTGCACTTTCTCCGTTTCGTAAACCGCCGGCGTGGCTGAAATATAAATTCGCTGATTGGGCAGCGCCTCATATTCCTCAAAGCGCAAAGGCCGGTTATCCAGGGCGGAAGGCAGCCTGAACCCGTATTTAACGAGTGTTTCCTTGCGCGATCTGTCGCCGCGATACATGCCGGCCACCTGCGGCAGCGTGGCGTGGCTCTCATCGATAATAATCAGCGCGTCTTTCGGCAGATATTCCATGAGCGTCGGCGGCGGCTCGCCCGGCTTGCGGCCGGTGAGGTGGCGGGAATAATTTTCAATGCCCTGGCAGTAGCCCATCTCTTCCATCATTTCCAGATCGAAGTTCGTGCGCTGTTCGAGGCGCTGCGCTTCCAGCAGCATATTCTGTTCTTTATATCGGGCCAGTGTCACGGCCAGTTCCGCGCGAATATCGGCCGTCGCTCTTTTGAGATTATCCTTTGTAGTCACATAGTGGCTGCCGGGGTAAACGGCGGTTTTGGAAAGCGAGCCGAGTTTCTTGCCGCGCAGTGGGTCAATCCAGTGAATCGCCTCAATCGTATCGCCGAAAAATTCCACCCGGAGCGCCTGTTCATCCTCATAGGGCGGAAAGATTTCCACAACGTCGCCGCGGACGCGGAATGTGCCGCGGTGAAAATCAATATCGTTTCGTTCATACTGGATCTCAATCAACCTTTTCAAGATTTCGTCACGGGGCATCTCCCCGCCCACTTCAAGCTGCACGATCATGCCCAGATAGGATTCGGGTGAACCCAGGCCGTAGATGCAGGAGACACTGGCCACAATAATAACGTCGCGCCGCGTCAAAAGCGCGTGCGTGGCCGCATGGCGCAGTTTGTCGATTTCCTCGTTGATGGCGGAATCCTTTTCAATATAGGTGTCCGTGGTGGGCAGATAGGCTTCCGGCTGGTAGTAGTCGTAATAGCTGACAAAATATTCCACGGCGTTATCGGGGAAAAGGCCTTTGAATTCTTCATACAGTTGCGCGGCCAGCGTTTTATTGTGCGCGATAATCAGCGCCGTGCGCTGTGCACGCGCAATGACATTGGCAATGGTGAAGGTTTTGCCGGAGCCGGTAACGCCCAGGAGTACCTGATGCCTCTTGCCTGCTTCCAGTCCCTCGGTCAGTTTGTCGATGGCCTGCGGCTGATCGCCGCTGGGAATAAAATCCGTGATGAGTGAAAATTTTTCCATAAAATTCTGATAACCGTAAATGATTTCTGGATTGCCCGGTCAAGCCGGGCAATGACATGCTATGCTAGCAAATTCGCCCTGCCCGTTTTTGTTTTGTCATGATATAAATGTAAAATTGTTTATTCATGCAGCATCCATTCACAAATCAAAGGTACTGAGATTGCCACGGCTCCTGAGCGTCGCCTCGCAATGACCTTTTTTGTTTTTTCCTTTAATGTCATTGTCTGGATTGCCCGGTCTTGCCGGGCAATGACACAAGGGGGAATCACGCTTTCATTTCCCATCTGCCCTGTAAGGCGTTTGAAGATATCCTTTGGCGTCATTCCTTGCCGCTCCGTCGGCGCCTTCAATTTTCAGCACCCGATTATAGTAATCTTTGGCATATTTATGTTCATTACGGATATCATGAATCATCCCTAAATACAGCAGGGACCGGGCCTGCGTGCGATTATTATAAAATGATTTGTCCTGAATCGCTTTCTGAAAATAGGATTCTGCTCTTCCATATTCTCCCCGCTTAAAATGGATTCTTCCCACTAATTGATAATAGCGTGGCTGAAGCTGAGGAATGAAGGGCGGTATCTCGCCGCTGATATTCTTCTCTATTTGCGCCGCCATGGCCTCCGCCTCGGCAAATCGGCTCAACTCAAGCAAGGCTGTCGCATAGATAAAATGAAAATTATAATTATTAGGGAATTTATTCCTCAACCCCTGAACAATAGGCAACGCTTTGGACGGTTGTTTTTCATAGTTCAGATAAACGGACACCAGTTCTACCCGAGCCATTTCCTTCAGCAGATAACCTTTTTGCGCTGCTGTACGGATTTCCGCCAGTCCTTTTTGCCTGTCGCCCTTCGTGATGAACAGGGAAGACAAAAAGCCGGTCATTCCGGCAAAATGATCGATATGATAATGCATGAGCCCCATGAGAAAATCGGCATCATAATTATTGGGATCACAGGATTTGGCCGCCTCCAGATAACTCCAGATATTAGCGGTTTCATGAGTCATGGCTATGTATCTTTTTTCTCTAACGGCCAAATTAACTTTAGCTATTTTAGCCAGGGCCATGGCTACATAGGCTTGACTGTCTTTAGGGTTTTTGGCAATCCTTTTTTTCCCCCGGACCAGCGCTTCTTCTGAAAAATATAAGATGGCTTCTTTTTCTTTTTGACGCTTTTCAAGACTGAAGCACATTTCATAAGCAAACATATGCAGCATTGCTTCCAGGGCGTATCC
>PHBN01000071.1:0-4175 GCA_002840635.1 Deltaproteobacteria bacterium HGW-Deltaproteobacteria-1 | reverse complement strand
GATGTTTTTTCCTTCATTGTCATTGCTATGCCAGCAAATACACCACTGCCCGTTTTTGTTTTGTCATTGCTGGATTGCCCGGTCAAGCCGGGCAATGACAATGTGGCTTTTGTAAGTTTATCCCGTCTCATCCGCAACAACTGCAAAATGTCTATCGGATATTTTTTATAATTTCTGTTGTACCTTCAGTGTCATTGCCCGGCTTGACCGGGCAATCCAGTTAACATTTTATAATTTCTTCATTCAAGATTAAAATCATTTGCAAGGTCACGCCACTCAGGATTGACTTTCTCAATAAGCTCCAATTTCCATTTTCTGGTCCATCGTTTGAGTTGTTTTTCCCTTTGTAATGCCGCTTGTATATCATTCACATCTTCAAAATATACAAGATGATGGACATTATATTTATTTGTGAACCCCTCAATCAGATTATTCCTATGTTCGTAAAGACGTCTTTCTAAATCATTTGTAACACCAATGTATAAGGTGCCGTTTCGCTTACTGGCTAGTATGTAGACATAATAATTATTTGCCATAGTTAATTCTGGATTGCCCGGTCAAGCCGGGCAATGACAATGTGGCTTTTGCAAGTTTATTCCGTCTTATCCACGACAACTGAAAAATATCTATTAAATATCTTATAATCCCGTTGTGCCTTTAGTGTCATTGCTGGATTGCCCGGTCAAGCCGGGCAATGACAATGTGGCTTTTGCAAGTTTATTCCGTCTTATCCGCAACAACTGCAAAATGTCTATCGGATATTTTTTATAATTTCTGTTGTACCTTTAGTGTCATTGCTGGATTGCCCGGTCAAGCCGGGCAATGACACATTAAAATAGTCTCGTCCTTCCCCGCTTCATCTTTGAGGCTGTTCAAACGTGCCCGGATGCAAGGCGCACAAGACCTGGGATGTGAGGCGTACATCATCGTACGTTGAACATCACAGGTTGCAGCGCAACGCCGCAGACGGGTGCGTTTGAACAGCCCGAGATTCACAAAAAAAGAACCGGTTCACGAAGTATCGCCTCCCTCGCCCGCATCGGTGGTTTTGATGACATCATCCCAGCTTCGTCCACGCGCCCAGTAATACATCGCTACGCCCGCCGATGGATAAAGCTGCGGACTTTTAAAACCGGCCGATTGCAGTCGCCGTGACATAGGACGGACGGCCACCAGCATTTTGCGCAGGGCTGCCATCAGTTTATGGGGAAGCTCCGCGTTGGCCAGATGTATTTCGTCGTCCCGGTCATAAGCAAATACCGCCACGATCGCCGCCAGCAGTTTTTCATTGTCTACCGGAAAAGCGTCTTCCCGAAGACATTCGGCAACTAAAAGAGGATAATCCAGCCTGAGGCGGGCCGCCCAGCGGCCGTCTTCGGTAAGCCTGCCTGCCGCATCCACAAAGCCTTCCCCATGCAAAAATTTCAAATGCAAGGAAAAATCCTTCCACAGCATATCGGCAGCGGGCATGCTTTTTTTATCAATTTTGTTTTGCTGCCAGGCGGCCAGAGATTTTTCAAATATTTTTTTCACATCGGCAGGCGTCTGGGACAACATCAGGTTTAATACCATTGCAAAATCATTTTTCAATTGGCTCATAATATCTTCAGGCGCAGCCGACAGCATTTCTTTGATGTGTCCCAGATCCATAAACCGGCCTTGCACCGCCAGCATAAAGCCGATGTTGTCCTGTCCGCGCCTTCCCGCACGCCCGGTCATCTGCTGAAATTCGGTCGCGGACAGCGCCGCAAAATCATGGCCGTTAAACTGATCAGAGTTGAACAGCACAATGGTGCGGGCCGGAAAATTCACACCCGCGGCAATCGTGGTCGTGGCAAAGATCACCCTTAGATGTCCACGGTTCATCATTTCCTCAACAAGAAGCTTCCAGGCAGGCAGCTGTCCGCCGTGGTGCGCGGCCAACCCCGCGTTCCGAAGCGCCTTGATCTGACGATGGCTGCCAAGCGAAGGAAAACGCTCGAGAAGATCATATAAATCATCGGCAAACGCATCATTGTCTTTCAAAGGAGGCAGCCCCGTCCGGCATGACAATGCGGTGTCGCATTCCGCGCGCGACTTCAAAAAGAAAATGGCCGGCAAAAGGTTGAACCGTTCCAGCACGCGGATGATTCCTGCGTAATCGGGAGGACGATGGCTTCCCCGGTGTCTGAATTTATCTTTTTTCAAAAACTCGCAGACGGCCGACCCGGCTTTTTTCCCGTCCAAAAAAGGATGCAGGCAGCCTGACGGATGCAGGAACATCGGATACAGAGGCACAGGTCTTTTTTCTTCACGGACCACGGTGCAGGTCTTTTTGCGGATGGATGTGAGCCACGCGGCAATCTCGTCGCCGTTACCAATGGTTGCCGACAACAGAAGAAGGTTCACCCGAACAGGCAAATAGATCATGATTTCTTCCCATACTACCCCCCGGTCCGCATCACCCAGAAAATGCGCTTCGTCTAGGATCACCAGATCGCAGTTCAGATCAAGTCCCTGATGCATGGCGTCGTAAAGTTGATTCCGCAGAATCTCCGTTGTCCCGACAATGATCGGTGCTTCGGTGTTTTCCCTGGTATCGCCGGTAATAATTCCGACATTCTCCGGATCGAAATGCAGGCCGAACTCCACCCACTTGGAATTGGAAAGCGCCTTGAGCGGTGATGCATACCATGCGCGTCCGCCTTTATTCATGATGGACAAAATAGCTTCCCGGGCGATCCAGGTTTTGCCGGAACCGGTGGGAGCGATCACCAGGCAATCATTTTGCCCGATGGCAGATAACGCCTGCAGCTGAAACACATCCGGCACAAACGGGGCGTAAGACGGCCTGCCGATCTTTGCCAGCACGTGTTTGAGCGAAGGGGCAATCTCCGGTTTCATAGAGGGAAACGGCCCGGATCGTCTGGAATTCCTCATGGAATGCGAATGCTTATGCCCTGAAGGGTTTTTCTTGTGAAATCGTTTTTCCATTGCCATAAAATACTTTTAGCATAATGCCCGTGAAAGGAAAACCATTCAGTAGTGAAAGTCCATTGCGCACATTCCGGTTTTAAATATTTCATTCGTTTTTTAATCGGCATTGAACGTTTCTTTCAACAGAATGAGTTTTTTAAAGCTCCCCACTAAAGAACACCATCACCACAAATAATTAATTTATCTGTATTATCTAATACTTATAAAATATTCTTAACTGATTTGTTATCTGGCATGTTTTTTTCATATAAAAACTGCAAATAATAGTTATTCATTCAATCGATGCTCTGAAAAACCTGATGAGCTAAACCCTTCCCTCTATTTATAGCACCAGAAGTAAAAGCCCCTGCCCTTTCCCTGGCAGGGGTTTTTACGTTAAATGTAGAAAAAATACTTTACAGCACCGACGATTTCATTTATGAAACTCCACGCTTATGTTTTCTATATAAAGAATTCTTTCTAAAGGAGATATAAATATGGCTAAACGTGTATACACTTTCGGGAAGGGAATCAGTGAAGGCAAAGCCGACATGAAAAACCTTCTCGGCGGCAAAGGGGCAAACCTGGCCGAAATGTCGAACCTGGGAATTCCGGTACCATCGGGATTCACGATCACTACCGAAGTCTGTGTGGAATTTTACAAAAACCACAGGAAATTTCCTGCCGGCCTGGAAAAAGAAGTTACAGCGGCATTGAAAAAAGTCGAAACCTCCATGGGGGCTAAATTCGGAGATCCAGCCAACCCTCTTCTGTTGTCCGTTCGCTCCGGCGCACGCGTCTCCATGCCTGGCATGATGGACACTGTTCTTAATCTCGGTCTGAATGATGAAACGGTTGAAGGCATCATTCGCCAGTCTGGCAATGAGCGATTCGGCTGGGATTCCTACCGTCGTTTTGTCCAGATGTACGGGGATGTCGTCATGGGTCTCAAACCCGAAGATAAAGACGCCCACGATCCGTTCGAGGAAGTCATGGACGAATTGAAAGCGGAAAAAGGCGTCAAGGCGGATCTCGACCTGACCGTTGCCGATTTGAAAGAACTGGTCAGCCGGTTCAAGCGGCTCATCGTGAAAAAGCTCGGCCAGGAATTCCCCACAGACCCCAAAGAACAGCTCTGGGGCGCTATTGGCGCTGTTTTCATGTCCTGGAACACGGCACGCGCCGTCTTGTACCGGAAGATGAACGGTTTTGACGACAAC
>PHBN01000397.1 GCA_002840635.1 Deltaproteobacteria bacterium HGW-Deltaproteobacteria-1 | reverse complement strand
ATTCTCGCAATTGGCAGTCAGGCCGGAGGCACAGCTTCGGCATGGCGGCTTGATGCCGCGCGTTGCACAGTTGAGCGCCGGTGCAGCGGTAACCAGATCCCCTTCCTTCACAGTGTCTACGTCTTTACCCACCTCCACTACGTTCCCGCAGAACTCATGACCCGGCACGCAGGGAAACGAGGTAAACGGCATCGCCGTTGGCGAATCTTTCATGAACATCAGGTTGATGTCGCTGCCGCACACGCCGCATAGTCTGGTCTTGATTTTTATCCACTCCGGTGAGGGAAGGGTCGGCTCCGGGATATCAACCAGTTTCACTGTGGAGAACGGCCCCCTGTAGCAAAATTTGTTGCTCAGCGGCCGAAGCGCGTGCAATATCACAAAACGCAGGGGATCAAGATTAAGATGCAGTGCTTTCATGCAATCATCTCCTGATTTCCGGTTATGATTCCATCTTTAAAGACTCACAAAACAGCAGGGTTGCCGGGCTGGTGACCGTCGGATCGGTCATCACGTTTATACAGGCGGGTTTGCCGGAAGCAAACGCCCTTTTTAGGGCTGGAATGATTTCCTCGTCTTTCGTGACAAACTCGCCATGCCCGCCCAGACCTTCGACCATCTTCTCGTAATGTATGGTGCCGAGTTCAGCACACTGGAGCCTGTCACAGCCGATAGAGAGTTCCTGGCCATGCTTGATCATGCCCCAGGCACAATCGTTGTTGATCACGCAAACGACCGGGATCCTGTGCCGCATCATCGTGTCGAATTCCATGGCATTAAAACCGAATGAGCCGTCGCCGTTGAGAAGCAGAACGTTCATGTCCGGCCGCGCCAGCTTTGCGGCCATCGCGAACGGTATGCCGGTTCCGAGGCAGCCGAAAAGACCGGAAGACGCTCCCACAACACCCGCCTTGTGCCTGGACATGAATCCCGTAAGGCCATAATAAGCCGTGTCGCCGCCGTCAATCACATAGAACGCGTCATCACCCAGGAATTTCTGAATTTGTTCAGTTAGACGAATCGGATGAATGGGGTCGGACGCTTCCCGGCGGATTTTCAATTCTCCTTCAATCATCGGTTTGCTTGACTCTTTTATGGTTTTCAGCCACTCGCCATGTTCTTTCTTATTCAGCAGTGGAACCAGCTGTCCCAGCACGGAGCCGCAATCGCCGACGAGTCCGACATCCGCCTGCCGGTTCCGGTCAATTTCATGCGGATCGATATCGATCCTCACCACTTTGGCCGCAGGTGGAATGATGTTTCCCGACTGCAAAAGCCAGTTGAGGCGAATCCCCGCAAGAACGATTACGTCGGCAAGGGAAGCGGTGACCATCAAACCGATGTTGCCGCAGTCCCAGAGAGACAGAGGATGATTGTCGGGCAGTGTACCCCTGCCGGTATTGGTCAGGAGAAAACACACCCGATCCACCGATAAACAATGGACTCCTGGCGTTATTGATGATATCCGCCGCTGCTTTCAGATCGGCGTCGTCGGGGTGAACCGTATATTTCCGTGTGGAACGCGCCGGCATCGGCGCCAGGGACTCATCAATCTTTATGTTGAGAATGTCGGGCGGCAGTTCAAGGAAAACAGGGCCGGGCCTTCCCTCTACAGCATGCCGGAAGGCGATGGACAGATATTCCGGTATCCGTTTGATGTCATAACATGTGGCTGCCCACTTGGTAATGGGTTTCACAACGTCCATCTGGTTCATTTCCTGAAGGGCTCCCTTGAGATCATCTCTCAGCGGGTGCTTGCCGCAAATCACCACCATTGGCGCGTTGTCCAGATAGGCATTTGCAATCCCGGTAATGCCGTTGGTAAATCCCGGCCCGGCGGTCAGGAAGCAGACACCCGGCTTGCCTGTGTAGACAGACCAGGCATGGGCCATCATTGCCGCCGCCTGCTCGTGCCTGACATCGATGGCCCGAATCTTATATTCCGTAAAACTGTCCAGAATTGATTCCAGATGTCCGCCGGAAATACCGAATACAATATCAACCTTTTCGACTTCTTTTAAATACTTGCCAACCAGATGACCGCCTTTAATCATTGCCATGGATTGCCCTCCTCCGAATCAAGAAAAACCCTGTTTCCGCCCCTTGTGGAAGTTTATTTTGACCATATCCAGGGACACTTATCCTCAGAATCCTCCGCTTTCATGACCTGAACTCCATCGTAAATCTAATGCTGGAAAACTATTCCCGATAACCGTTGGTTCTCTAGTATATGTAATTTAACCAAAATAAACAAACTTGACAATGACAGGAGAAGACAATTATATTGTCATTTACGGCCAATAAGGAAAATATGAATAATACATCCAAAACCAAATCCGTTC
>PHBN01000396.1 GCA_002840635.1 Deltaproteobacteria bacterium HGW-Deltaproteobacteria-1 | reverse complement strand
TGTACCGGTCGTGCCGAGGGTGGATATGACCATGGTCACCTGACCTCCGGTTTGGTCCCAGATTTCCTGTGCGGTCCCGAAATAGTGGGCGGCAATATTATCCTCGTTATTAAACTGGTCCGTGCCGAAATATTTACCGAGATCTTCACGCAGCATGCGATAAGCTTCTTCAATGGCGCCGTCGGTCCCCAGCGACGCCGGGGTAAAATGCAGTTCGGCGCCCAGTGCCCTCAATATTTTTTTGCGCTCTTCGCTTGCAGCTTCGGACATGGTGAGACAAAGCCTGTAACCTTTGGCTGCGGCGATCATGGCAAGGCCTATACCCGTGTTGCCGCTGGTCGCTTCCAGGATGATTTTATCGTGGTTTAAATCACCCCTTTTTTCAGCGCTTTCAATCATGAACAGGGCGGTGCGGTCTTTAATGGAACCGCCAGGGTTGGCGGACTCCAATTTAGCCAAGATTGAAACGTTGATCAGCTGTCCATTTTGGGCGTAGAAATTTTTATGAACGAAACTCCCTGTTCTTTCAGATCCGTTTCTTCCTGCGGAGTCGTTGTACCTTTAATGTTTCTTTTTTCTTCATCGCCGTAATGGATTTTCAAGGCAACTTCGGCAAATTTATCTCCGACATCTTCAAAATTTTTTTCAATATACTGGTGGAATATCTGCAGGGTCCGGTCCGGGGAAATATCCGGATTATTTTTTTTGTCCGACATTTTTGTATCCTTCCCCATAATGGCAATGGAAGAAGGAACAATTTCCACATTCGAGCTGTTACAGACAGGACAACAAACCAGCCTCCTGGCGTTCTGTTCAATCCAGGCCTGACGGTCCTTAAACCAGCCCTCAAACTTATGGCCTTTCTCACATTTTACATCATAAATAATCAAGTGTCGGGCACCTTCTGTGTATAAAGAATCAGATTCAATAAAAACATGTGGACATTTGGCAATAAATTTTATAACGTTCCTGCCCGTGTCGGGATGTGGCCCAGCTTGGTAGGGCACTGCGTTCGGGACGCAGGAGTCGCGCGTTCAAATCGCGCCATCCCGACCATTCTTTTCCTTGTTTAAGTGTCTAACCACCCACAACAGACGCCATTTTAAAGATCGGCAAATACATGGCGATAATCATGCCGCCGACAACACCTCCCAGGAAAACCATCATCACGGGCTCTAAAAGAGCGGTCATCGCGTCGACGGCCACGTCTACTTCATCATCGTAAAAATCAGCAATCTTATTGAGCATGGAATCCAGGGCACCTGTCGCTTCGCCGACTGAAATCATCTGGACGACCATCGGCGGGAAAATGCCTGTTTCCGAAAGCGGTTCGGCAATAGACCGGCCCTCGCTGATGGCCTGTCTTGTTTTCATTAAAGCATCTTCTACAACCACGTTACCAGCTGATTTACTGACGATATTCAACCCTTCCAGAATCGGCACCCCGGAACTCATCATGGTTGCCATCGTCCTTGAAAATCTGGCTACGGCCACCTTTTTCATGACCGGACCAAAAATTGGCGCTTTAAGAATAGCTGAATCAATCATCCAGCGGCCCTTCTCCGTTTTGTATGACTGACGAAAAATTATAACAAACACAATAATCATAGCAACCATGACCCACCAATAAGTCTGGGCAAATTTGCTCATCGCAATGACAGCTGCGGTCGGACCCGGAAGCTCGGCACCCGAACTTTCAAACATTTGCTGAAAAGTAGGAATAACTTTGATCAGCAACAAAGCTACGACAGAAAAAGAAATAACCAGAACTGCGATAGGATATGTCATCGCACTTTTAACCTTGGCTTTGAGCTTCATCGCTTTTTCCATGTAATTGGACAAACGGCCCAGAACAACATCAAGGATACCACCCGCTTCGCCGGCCGCGATCAAGTTCACAAAAAGATCATCAAATACTTTGGGATACTTTTTCTCAACCGCTTCCATTTCTCCTTTTTTTACCTCGTCCTTTCTCGTTGTTCCTTCCCAAAGGAAAACCGGCATAGTTGAAAGTCCTTTCTTTTAAGGGATTACTTGTTTTCTTTATATCATAAACTATCTTCCATGTAGTTTCAACAAGTTAAATTTAAAAAACAATTTTTTTTGATCTCCTGTCCCAAAATTGAAATACCCTGGAACCGGCAGGCTGAAACACCATACCGGAAAAACAGCATCAGCAGAAACAAAACTCTCCCGTTTTTAACGCTAACCATCCGATTATTTCGTCCAGCGATGGAGAAGAATTGCATATTGAATAATCCCCGCGGCAACAGCGACGTTGAATGAGTCAAATTCCCCCGCCATGGGAATGGTCACGAGAAAATCACATTTTCTCTTCACCAGCGGCCTGATTCCCCGGTCTTCACTTCCCATAACCAAAACCGCAGGCACGTTAAAATTGTGATCCCTTATGTCCTTCCCGCCATGAGTCTCCGCGCCAAAAACCCAGAACCCTTTTCCTTTCAGATCGTCAATCGTTCGGGAGACATTCGTCACACGGACAATGGGCAGATATTCGGCACTGCCGGCAGACGCTTTCATTACCGCCGGCGTAACAGAGGCCGCACGATCCGCCGGGATCACTACACCGTTGGCACCCAGGCAATGAGCGCTTCGGATAATGGATCCAAGGTTCTGTGGATCTAGAATACCATCCAGAATCAATATAAGATCGTGTGACATGCAGGGGTTGCGGTTTTTGAGTAATACATCCAGGTCTGCATATACAAAGGAACTACGAAAACCCACAATTCCCTGATGGTCCCTACGACCCGTCAACTCATCGAGGTCTTGACGACGCCTCCATTCCACAGGTACTTTTTTCTGGCGGGCAGCATCAACAATTTCTTTAACAGCCGCGCCACTGCGTCCTTCGGCAACAATAATCCTTTTCAGGGGTGTGCCCTGCCTGGCGAGAAGCACTTTAATGGGATTAATACCGTAAACTGCTTCCATATTTTGCCTTTTGTCAGCAGATGAAAATGATTATGCGCTTTCTCGTGGAGCCAGACCACCGGTAATTTCGTCAACGATCCGGCGGCATGCGGTCAGCGGGTCCGGGGCGTTTCGGATAGGCCTGCCGACAACGATGTAGTCGGCTCCTGCCCGAATCGCCTCAAAGGCGCTGAGCGTCCTTTTTTGATCATCTTTCACGGGTTCGTCAGCACTGCGAATGCCGGGTGTCACGATGACAAAATCTTCACCGTAGTCTCGTCTAACGGCTGCAATGTCCCGGGGCGATGCCACAACACCTGATGCTCCAGCCATATAAGCCATTTTTGCCAGGTGCATCACCAGATCATTAGTGGTTTTTTCAAATCCGATTTCCAAAAGATCGCTGTCATTCAGACTGGTCAACACAGTCACTGCCAGAACGACAGGGCTTTTGACGCCGCGTTTACCGGCACAGGCGGCCACGGCATCGACAGTTTCCCGAATCATCCTGCTGCCGCCGGCTGCATGAACATTGAACATA
>PHBN01000395.1 GCA_002840635.1 Deltaproteobacteria bacterium HGW-Deltaproteobacteria-1 | reverse complement strand
CAGAATAGAAGAAGTTGAGGTTCAGGGAACCATATCCGGAAGGTTCAAAAAAATCAGTATTTTCATGAATGTATTTAACGTTCATGTGAATCGTGCACCTTATGACGGGAAGATTGAGAAAATATACTATCACAAGGGCAAATTCCTATCCGCAAATCTGGACAAGGCGTCGGCGGAAAATGAACGCAATGAAGTGATGATACGCACCAAAGACGGTCGCGTGATTTGGGCGGTGCAGATTGCCGGCCTGATAGCAAGGAGAATCGTCTGTTGGACAAGTGAAGGGACTGATATAAGCAAAGGAGAACGATTCGGCTTGATCCGCTTCGGGTCCCGTGTTGAAGTATTTTTACCTTCCGATTCCCGGATTGTTGTGAATCTGAATGCCAAAGTCCGGGCGGGACAAACACCCCTGGGATACTTATCATGAATGAAGAACAGCGGCAGATCAGAAAAGCGCGGCTTAAAAAAGGCATTTATGTTTTGCCGAACCTTTTTACCACAGCAAGTTTATTTGCCGGATTTTATTCAATTATTGCTTCAGTACAGGAAAAGTTTTATGTTGCATCTGTGGCTGTTCTGGTTTCAGTCGTTTTTGACAGTTTGGACGGCCGTGTAGCAAGAATGACAAACAGTACAAGCAAATTCGGAGCTGAATATGACTCCCTTTCCGACCTTATTGCGTTCGGTATGGCACCTGCTTTACTGGCGTATATATGGGCAATGTCATTCTACGGAAGACTGGGCTGGATGGCAGGGTTTCTGTTTGTTCTATGCGGAGCACTCCGTCTTGCCCGATACAACATACAGATCGGTCTCATCGAAAGCAAGGTTTTCAACGGTCTTCCCATACCGGCGGCTGCCGGTGTCATAGCCACCACGGTTATATTTTTAGATGATCTTGGCATTGATTACGGAACATTTCACAGTCCTTTCATTATGGTCCTCGTGTTTGCCCTGTCTGTTTTAATGGTCAGCAATATTAAATATTACAGCGGTAAGGACATGAAACTTTTTTCCCGTATGCCGTTTATGACTTTTCTGGTGCTTGTCGGCATATTATTGATTATTATTTATAAACCGGAAGTGATGTTTTTTGTCATTTTTGTAGGATATGCCTTATCCGGACCTATTTGGTGGCTCTTAAAACTCATTCAGAAGATGCGCCAGAAAGATTTGAAACCAAACGATGTTTCCAGTTAGGAATCATAAAAACTGAATTGCTTGAATTGCAACGAGATCCTATGAGAGTTTCCGGAGGTGAAGCAAAAGGAAGGACATTGAAGTTTCCTTCCCGCTCAACACAAAGACCGACAACGGATTTTCTGCGGGAGACACTTTTCAATATTTTGGGATCGCCGGCAGATCAGGTTTTTCTGGACTTGTACGCAGGTTCCGGATCAGTTGGATTGGAGGCGGCGAGCCGTAAAGCGAAAAAAATCGTTTTTGTTGAAAAAAACAGGGACCTGATCGGGACGATCCGTGAAAATGTTTCGTTGTGTGGTTATGCGGATCGATGCCTGATTATTCATGCTGATATTCAA
>PHBN01000394.1 GCA_002840635.1 Deltaproteobacteria bacterium HGW-Deltaproteobacteria-1 | reverse complement strand
ATTCAGAGATGCAATCGGCATCGAAACCAAAAGAGGTTGTTCCCTCCACTGTATCTACTGCATATATCCGTTCCTGAATGGAAGGCAATACAGACTCAGGGACTATACGGTTGTCGTTGATGAAATAGAGTATTTGTTGAACAAACATAACATGGACCGTTTCATGTTTGTTGATTCCGTTTTCAATATTCCTCAAAAACATGCCCAGGACATTTGCATGGAAATCATCAAACGGAAGCTGAAGGTCAAATGGTCCGCATGGTTCAATGAAAAGTATCTGGACAGGGGGTTTGTGACGCTGGCGAAAGATGCCGGATGTGATAACTTCATATTTTCGCCGGATGGTTTTTCAGATGATGTCCTGAAAAAATTAGGGAAAAACCTCACCAGGGACGACATCTTAAAAGCCTATCGTATCCTGGAGAGGGAGAACGGGGTGGAGATTAATTATAATTTCTTCAAGAATCCGCCAGGCCAGAATTTTTCCAATTTGTTTTCCATCGCATGTTTTGTCATCAGGGCGAAAATGAAACTCAAGAGAAGGGTGCATTTTGAATTTAACTCCCTTCGCATCGAACCCCATACAAAACTTCATGAAATTGCATTGCAGGAAGGGATTGTAAAAAGCTCCGATAATTTGCTTTTCCCTGTAAATTACACGCAGAGAAAAACCCGTTACATTGAAAAGATATTTGATCTTATGCTGCGTCTCAAAGGATTGTAGCGCCTGCGAAGCGATGTCATCATCAAAGATTTGAGATCACGGGAAGATTTATGAATATAACCTTAATTACTCCCTCATCCCCGAATATCAGCGCATTCGGTGCGCGAAGCCTTTCCTCGTTCTTAAAAGCCCATGGACACACCGTTTGCGTCATCACGCTGCCGGTTATCCCGGATACCTATCGGAACGCAAACGGCTTTTTATATGCCAGAAATTATGAATACTCGAACCGGATCATAGACCAAACCATCGAAGCTGCTTGTCAAAGCGACCTGATCGGTATATCGTTCATGACTCAATATTTCAGCGCTGCCGTGCAATTAACCAGGGCCATCAAGGATAGATTGTCTGTCCCGGTTATTTGGGGTGGCGTGCACCCTACTGTGCGTCCTGAGGAATGTTTGGAATATGCTGACATCGTTTGTGTCGGAGAAGGAGAAGAAGCAATGGCCGAATTGGCTGAACGCATGGAAATGGGCCGGGACTATTCGGACATTGCCAATCTTTGCCTTTTGAAAGATGGTAAAACTATTTTTAACCCTGTCAGACCGCTGTTGAAAGATTTGGACGCATTGCCGTGGCTGGATTATGGACCTGAAAATCATTTTGTGCGTGATATGCAGACGGACAGTCTGGTGCCGTTTGATGAAGAATATTTCATGCGCTTCATGGCCACGGTCCCATACTACAGAAACATTCCCTTGAAATCTTTCATGTATTTTACCACTCGCGGATGTCCCTATAATTGCAGTTACTGCGTGAACGATTTTTATCGCAAGCTGTACGGAGCACGTGGTTTTGTCCGGAAGCTGAGTGTGGAAAGA
>PHBN01000393.1:2181-3732 GCA_002840635.1 Deltaproteobacteria bacterium HGW-Deltaproteobacteria-1 | reverse complement strand
TTCATGGACTGATCATATTCTTTTCCCGTCGCGTGCAGCGAGCAGCCCGGATAATATGAAACTTTCAAGAGAGTAGCCTCCTTTATACTTGTTACTTCTCCGTTTCAAGCCGTTTACGACTTGACACGAAATAATTTCATCGTTTATGTTGCTTTTGTTTTCTCAAAAATATTTTTAACCGATTTCATATCCTTGGTCCTGGGAGACAAAAGCGACAGCTTTCCTTTCAGGAACATACCCGGAGCCAAGGCGACATCTGAGAACAAATCGCCTGACGTGAGTTTATATTGAGCCATCATCATGGGTTCATTGATACGGCCGCCACGCTTAATCCCGGCAAGAAACGCTTCATGGAACTTTAAAATATTCTTCTCGCGGGCAGCAATACCGGTTTCGATGGCCATCTGCCTCAGCACATCCATCATGCGCGCAATATCGACCTGATTGGGGCAACGGGTAATGCAGGTTTCGCATGACAGGCAAAGCCAGATGGTTGAACTCGCCAGTACTTTGTCTTTCTGCCCGTTTTGAATCATTTTAATAACCTTGTTGGGGTTATATTCCATGTGCGCCGCGGTGGGACAGCCGGCTGAGCACTTCCGGCAGTGATAACAGGCCTGTAGCGGCACACCGTGTATCTTCTTGTTTACTTCTTCCAGAAAAGTTTCCATTTAAACTCCATTATTTCAAACAAATTATGGGTTGTAGATAAAATCCTGTTTATCATGATGTTCATCATACTTACCGAGCGGCGGCATATCTTCCATGCTGGAACCGGCGCGATTACTGAACATTTCGAAGCAATCCTTGTCGATCTTCTTGAGGAACTTGCGCAGATCCACACCCATCGGACAAACGGAAACACAGGACCCGCAATCCACGCAGCGTCCGACCATATGGTAGAGACGCATAAACTGAAACACCTGTGTATCGGTCTTGTCTTCGCCGATGCCAACCCATTGCGGTTGACTCTGCTCAACAAAGCACGTCGGACAATAGCAGGAGGGACAGGCCTGACGGCAGGCGTTGCAGCGAATGCACTTTTCCATTTCCTTGATGAAATAAGCCCAGCGCTCTTCTATGGATTTGGCTTCGAATTCTTTCACGTCGTTGTATTCAGCATCGGGATTCATGGCCGGGGCCGGAGAACCGATCATCACATCGGAGATAATGGGATTATTGAAACGGCAGGTAAGACAGCACTCCGCCAGAACATCCTTTAGTGCGACTGTCTTATCACCGTCGGAGGTTTTCATTTTTAGCTGTCCGCCGTCAACGGTCCCTTCTACGATATCCGCACCGCCGATCTTCACTTTCAGCCCTTTACCATCCACATAACCGTCGCAGGGAACGCCGATAATGCAAACGTCATCGCGTTCATACTGTCTTTCCTGGAGGTGAATAATGAGCGACCTCGTTGTGCAACCCCGGGCAACCACACCGATGACTTTCTTCTTCCGGTCTTCCGGTTTAACGCGCTTTTGTGAATTCTTGTGCGCCATGATCAGATCGTGTACAAACTTGGCCAGATTCTGTGTGCAGAGATTATTC
>PHBN01000393.1:1593-2161 GCA_002840635.1 Deltaproteobacteria bacterium HGW-Deltaproteobacteria-1 | reverse complement strand
CGGCCTTCTTTTCCAAAAGCAGCCTTTTTGCTTCTTCCCGCAATTTTGTTTCGATGTTTTCCACAGTGATGATTTCCCCGTTTATTTATTATTATCTTTTTATCAGACTAACCAATTGTCTTGACCATCTTTTTGGCCGGTCCAAGTGCCTTTATTTTCTCAGTAGCGCCTTTGATGACCTGTGCCCATCTGTCACCTTCGGAGGCGGAAACCCAGGTAAATATGGTCCGGTCGCCTTCCACACCAATGTAATTCAGGAAACTTTTTAACGTCGCAAACTTGCGCCGTGCCACCAGATTTCCTGAGATATAGTGGCATTCACCCGGGTGTCAACCCGAAACCAGGACGCCGTCGGCTCCGGTTTGCAGTGCTTTCACTATGTAGAAAGGATTGATCCTGCCCGTACACGGAACGCGGATGATGCGTACGTTTGTCGGGTACTGAATTCTGCTGATACCCGCCAGATCGGCTCCCGCGTAAGTACACCAGTTGCAGACGATGGCAACGAATTTCGGTTCCCAGTCTTTGTTTGTTAAATTTTCAGCCATATATTCTCCTTCCAGCGGCA
>PHBN01000393.1:0-1437 GCA_002840635.1 Deltaproteobacteria bacterium HGW-Deltaproteobacteria-1 | reverse complement strand
CTACGACATCAGCCGGCAGATTGACCGCTTCATTGAGAATCGGGTCAAAAACTCTGACTTCCACTTTATCGCCTGACGCCACCACTTCCGGTTTGCGGTTTTCCTCAAACGAAATGAACTTGATATTTGCTTCCCGGGCTTTCTTGTAATAATCTTCTTTGAAAGCGAAGGTACGGATATCGCGATAGAGAATGGTGATATCGCGGGACGGATCGGCAGCTTTGAGTTCCAGCGCGTTCTTGATGGCCTCGCCACAGCAGTAACGGCTGCAGTAAGGTCTTTCCTTGTCGCGGCTGCCTGCGCACTGAATCATCACCACATTTTTCACGGAGGCAAGCTTCGGATCCTTTTCATAAATCAGCGTTTCCAGCTCTCTTTGCGATTGCACTTTGGCGTTCTGACCGTAGAGATACTCTTTCGGTTTGTTTTCATAAGCGCCGGTGGCTACCAGCACGATACCGTGTTCAAAGACTTTCTCGCCGTCTTTAGCCTTTACGGTGGTTTTGTAATTGCCGATAAACCCTTCAATCTTTTCAATATGGGCGCTGGTGACGACGGTTATTAAAGGATTCTTATAAATTTTTTCCACAAGCCCCTTCAAGTGAGCTCGCGTATCCAAACCTTCGAGTGTTTTATACAGGTGATTGTAATTGCCTCCCAGGCGATCTGCCGCCGATAATCAACGCCTGATGATTGACGGAAAGCTGTCCGGGTTTTAAGGGTTTGAGATACTGTGCCTTGGCCACGGCCATACGGAGTAAATCTTTGGCTTTTTCAGTGGCTTTTTCCGGTTCGTGCATGTGCACCCAGGAATTCTGATCACGGATGTTGGCCATCTCAAACAGATAACGGTTCAGACCCGCCTTTTCACAGTTTTCCTGGAAAAGACCTTCATGCGTACGAGGTGAACAGGACGCCACAACCACGCGGGTGAGATTCTTTTCTTTAATGACTTCTCCCATTTTTACCGCTGTATCCTGCGAACAGGTAAAGAGATTATCTGCCGTATAAACAACTGTGGGCAGTGTCGCAGCAAAGTCCCGGACTTCGGGAACGTTGACCACACCGCCGATGTTGATTCCGCAGTGGCAGACGAACACGCCGGTGCGAACACCCTGGCCGCGCATATCTTTCTCTTCAGGATTATCCGCCGGGGTAATCATCGTACCTCGCTGCGAAGCAAGCAACCCTTCAGCACAGGCAGCCGCAGCCGAGGCTTCCATAACGGTCTCCGGTATATCTTTCGGTCCCCCGAATGCACCGCAAACAAAAACACCGGGACGCGATGTTTCAACGGGATTTTCAAGTTTTGTTTTACAGAATCCGTGCTCTTCGAGCTCGATGCCAAGGCTGGCGGAAAGTTTTTTTGCTTCCTTGGGCGGCATCAGGCCGACGGACAGTACCACCATGTCAAATTCTTCTTCAGTAAAACTTCCA
>PHBN01000392.1 GCA_002840635.1 Deltaproteobacteria bacterium HGW-Deltaproteobacteria-1 | reverse complement strand
ATCAGGGCGCCATTTTTTCCTCATCCCCTGGCGCCGTCACACCATAATCGGGACAACCGACAAACCTTTCGAAGGCAATCCGGATGAGTACCGCGTGACGAGGCAAAGCATCCTCGAGCTAATTGATGAAGTGAATGCTTCATTCGGCGACGGCAAACTCAGTTATGCCGATGTTTTGCATACCTTCGGCGGCCTGCGTCCCCTGGTGGAAAACCAAACGGAAGAAACCTACAAATGTTCACGTAAATATGAGATATATGACAACGCATCCGATGGACTCAAAGGGCTCATCACGGTTGAAGGCGGCAAATATACCACCAGCCGAAAACTGGCGGAGAACTGCCTGAAGATCGTAGAACAGAAGCTGGGGCGCAAGCCGGGCAGAAGCGTTACCGCCGGCCGTCATCTGGCCGGGTGTGACATTCGCGACATGAACACATTTCTGGATACGGTACAACGGGACAATAAAGATTTTGACGGACCGACCCTGGAGTATCTCGGACGTAATTACGGCACTGAATATGCTGCGGTTCTAGATCTTGCCCGCACGAACAGCAATCTGGCAGAGGTGCTCAACGAAGACGGCGAGATCATGGCGCAGGTTGTGTACGCCGTAACCCGTGAAATGGCCCGTACGCTGCCCGATATTGTCCTGCGCCGCACGGGCATCGCAACACTTGGCCACCCAGGCGAGCAGATGCTAAGAAAGGTGGCGGCAGTGGCAGCGCCTCTGCTGAACTGGGACAGCGAGAGGATTGAAAAGGAAATCGAGCAGACGAACGTCCTGTTGCGTATCCCCGGAGATGAGAAATCATCCGGACATGCGGCCCGCGCCGAACATCTCTAGGAAGAAAGGAAAAAGGAATGTCGAAAACGAAACGTTTTATTCCTGTCTGGACCGAGGATGCTCCGGCTCCCGGGACATTCCGGTCCATCTTCAAATACGGGGATCCTCACCGTTTCAAACATCCCAGCGATGCCTGGTACCGAATGATGAAAGAAGATTTCCACCTCAGTGACGCAGATTTTTCAACCAGAAAGGCGGAGGGTCTGGAAACGGTGATCCTGAACCGCCCACCGGCGCTTGGACCTGGACAGATTGAGGCACTTGCATCCATTGTGGGAAAGGAAAACGTAGCTCTGGATGATTATGCCCGCGTCAAGTACGCTCATGGCAAAACCACCGAGGAAATCCTGGAACTCCGAAAGGGAATTATCCGCGAGGTGGCCGATGTGGTGGTGCATCCGCGCAACAAGAACGATGTGCAGAAGATCGTGCAATACTGCGATGCAGAGCGTATTCCCGTCACGGTGTTCAGCGCCGGATCATCCGTTAATTTTGGCTGCCGGCCGGCCAGGGGCGGCGTTTCTCTCGTGATCAGCACACATATGAACAAGCTTCTTGGAGTCAATGAAGAAAACCAGACCGCACGCGTGCAGCCGGGAATGTTCGGACCGGCCTACGAGGAGGATCTCAACAACGCTCCCGAACGCTTCGGCTGCAAACGCCGCTATACCTGCGGACACTTTCCGCAGTCCTTCGAATATTCAACGGTG
>PHBN01000070.1 GCA_002840635.1 Deltaproteobacteria bacterium HGW-Deltaproteobacteria-1 | reverse complement strand
TAGAACTTCCCTGCAAGTTCAGCTGGAATCTCTCTGATCTCATTCCTGATAATGTACGAGTTGCGGTCAACTGCTGACACACGAGCAATGCCTTGATCCTCTTGGCGCAGATCATCGACATGTGCTTCAAACCAGGAGTCAAAACCTAGATCAATCAATTTCATCATATCCTGTCACCGAATGAATAGCTAAGCCGGAGCGTAGCGATCGGGTGTATTGATTTTGTTATAACTATTAATATCTCATTTTTAAAAATCTGGTTACTTTAAATTTCTTCATATATGGCTTAGAACGAACCTCATTCATTAAACTCCAATAGCACTCTTTTGCAAATTTATTATTTACTCCTTGGGGATAAGTATATTTGTACCTATTGTAATGATCGTTTTCTATAAAAACGATAGATTGGTTATATTCGGGTTGTAAATATTCATAAATGCCCCAGCGAATATTGTTGAGAAATTCTGCAATGGCACTGCTGTGATATGAAAATATGTTTTTATGGAACCAGTTATAAAAATCTTCAAAAATTGCTAACGCATTTTCTTCGTCGAGCGTGTGACCATTTCTCTTAAAAATATCTATTATTTCTCTTGCGACTCCGGAAAGCCTTGAGAAATTATGTTTTGAAAGATTGCCGCAGATTTTTATAAATTCAATTCTTTTAATAGAAAGATTTGTTTCAAGGTCTATCGAAGGCAGCCAGACCTTTTCTACGGTAAATTCAGTGTTTAACCAATCATGAAAATCTTGAGTTGAGTTTTTGAGGTTCTCTACAGAATTGCTTTTGTTAAAAGAAGGATTTTCGCAAATAGCAGCTAGCGCACGCAAATAAGGTTGTTTTTCTCCCAAAATTTCAGTGTCTGAACAGGACAAGAAATCAACAAGAATAATATTAAAGAATTTTTGATGAGTCATGGACTTAAAATGTATTTCTACGTCAGGGCTTTTGCCCAAGGGATTAACGACTTCAAAGTTTACCATTTCATCAATAAATTGTTTTATGGCTAAAAGATAGATTATTTCTTTTTCGATATTTTCAATTATCATTTTTTTATTATAACGAAAAATTCAGCCGGAGCGCAGCGATCGGCTGGATTGATTTTGTTATACATAATAACAGTCATTTTGCTATTTTACTTAATGCGTCCAAAAGACGATCTATGTCATGATTGTTTACGTGGAGATGCGGGGCAAAACGAACCGAATTTCCACGCTGGCTTATATAAATCCTCCTCGTTTTCAACTCAGCAACCAGATTACCCGTATATCCATCGGGCAATTGTGCGCCAAACATGTGCGGGCATCGTTGGGACTCATCCGGCAAATGAAATCCGAGCTGTTCAAGGAGCCTGGCTATTCTTCCATTAATTATCGACAGCGACTCGGCAATGCTGGTCACGCCCCACGCCTTAATCTGCTCAAACGCGGCAACAGCTCCCGGCAAAATTGTAGGACTGCATTTTTCTCCTACATCAAACCGACGTGCACCCGACATATATGTGTCGGAATATTTAACCAATGCCGAGAAATCTTCGGCATTGTCCCGTGCCAGCCACGTTTCTTCCAGCGGACGGGCGTCGCGCCACTGTTTTGAAACATAAAGGAGACTGAACCCATAGGGGCAAAGAAGCCACTTGTAGCCTGCCGTCACAAGAAAATCCGGTTTCACCTCATCGAGGGGTAAAGGCATGGCGGCAAGCGTCTGTGTCGAATCTACCACCAAGATTCCACCTAACTCTCGGCACGCCTTACTTATCGGGACAAGATCGATCAAAGCGCCGTTTGTCCAATGGCAGGTAGATACTGCGACAACTTTTACGCCTTTGCTGAGCTTATCCAGAATAGCCTGCGTCCAACCACCACAATCAGGAGTTGGAACTGTTATCAGAACCGCACCGGTTTCTTGTGCAGTTCTTTTCCACGGCAAAACATTACTAGGAAACTCCTCGGCTATAACCAGGATCTTGTCACCTGATTGAAGATGTGGCTCAATGGCACGTGCCGCAGTACTCAAGCCATAGCTTGCGGCGGGAACAACAACATATCCATCTGCGTCGCCACCAAAGATTTCTGAAGCCAGTCGACGTATCGTTTCCGCGTCATCAAAAAAACTTGCGGAAGAACGTTCCCACGGGTGACTTTTTGTGCGAACGCCGGAGAGTAGCCGGGTTTGTGATTCATTTAATTGAGGAGAGTTGTATGCGCAATTGAAATATGCAACTTCATCGGGTATATCGAATAAGTGCCTTTGTGATGGGATGATGGACATATTCCTCCTTTTTCCTAAAAAGTATAACGAAAAGCTAAGCCGGAGCCGCGAAGCGGCGATCGGCTTGAGCGACCTTGTTACACAGATTATTTTTATTTAATAAAGCTGCTCAGGCACTTCTCAATTTCATGAACATTATTATCATCAAAATTGCGTCTGGGTATATGGATTGCCTCTTCAAAAGCTGTATGCTTCACTTCCATTGACCATTCAAGCTTTTTCACTATAAGGTCTGTTTTGTTGCCACCCATCTTTCCATAAATGGTTTTAATAAGCTTTTTGTTATCCTCTACTGCATCATTCCAATCTTTCGATTCAGTCTTTGTTTTGCTCATTCAATATTTCTCCATAAAATCAATTTCGAATTATGTTAATTGCAGTGTACCGACTTGTGTCACGGGCGGCGTTCTTCTCGCCGTCCCGTGGACACAAAGGTTATGCATGTGTAGTGTTAATATCCAGCAGCAAGGCACCTCCCATAGCTTTCACAAATCTGCTTTTGAGCTCCTGGCCGACTATTATGCCAGCACGTTCCATTCGTTCATCACCCTTCTCGATCTGTACAGCGGCAAAATTTGTTCGCAATTCATGGCTATAATCGATGGTAGTTCTCAGAGCCTCTGTCATCCCGTTACCTTTATCACTTGTGATGAAAAGGACCAAACAGGCATCATAAGATAAAATCGGCGGATGCCCATTCTTTTTTCGCAAATATCTTAAATCATCAAGTATAAAACGGTATCTATTATTTTGATCCACCAATCCTGTAGAAGCATATTTAACAATTGCTAAATCTTTGTTCTTTTTTTCATACGGCAGAAATTCGCCTTTATGTTCAAAATGAGTCAGCTTCCTACTCGCAAACATTGGTGATCCAGTTGTTATTATTGACGGAGATTCAAATGACTCTTTACCTTCGGGAAAGGCATAAAGATATGCTCGCCAAAATTTCGAGGACAATTCTTTCGAGCTTTTTGGACTCACATGTTCCGATTCGTCCCACAGCAAAACAATATGATGTATTGCCTTTATCATAATCTCTCAAAGCATAACGAAAAAATCAGCCGGAGCGTAGCGATCGGCTGTATTGACGGGTTATGCCGTTTACGCCTCCAGTTTAAATTTGACAGCGTGTTCAACAGTTTTGTGTCCAATTACGAGATCAGCTGCGAAAATTACGATGTTACGAATGCTCTTGTCCTCGTGTTCCTTAGTTTTGAAAGAAAGTTCTTCGCCATGGTTTCGCATAGCCGAAAACTGCTTTTCTTGTATTGAATAAGTGCCGTCGCCTCTCAATAAAAGAACGCCATCGGTGCGCCCATCGGACGTTATGTCCTCGCAACTGTAAGAAATACAGAATTCCGCATATAAACGATTTGGCGTCTCCGTAACATACAGATCAACTGCTACCGTTGGATCTCCTACAACGTTGAAAGCGCTTCTCTGGAGAAGACCCTCTATGGATTGCCTGTTACTTTCCCAGAACTGGGCAACTAAACTCTTTTTGTCTACACTAACTTCGGATTTTATGACCGTCAGAAGCGCTGAAAGAGTCGGAGAAATGGAGAACGCGTGCTTGGCTTGTTTGATCTCAACCGCTAACGCATCGGCTAGGCCGTTTTCGTATTGCCGCCCTTTATAGAATGCTTTGTCAGCAGTTACTAAATGAACATCGTCGGTTTCCAACAGATGAACACACTCAAACCAAATGACACCGTCTTTAAACTGTTGGTCTTTGTCGCTCGGGGGAATCTTGTCCACCGTCCTGAGAAACGCACTCATTGCACTTTCTATCGTTAGGGGCACATCCATGAGTTCTACCTCACACTTGCCGAACACAGATGACACCTTCTCTTCTATGGCACGCGTGTCGGGTAGCACCAATTCCTTCAACGTCCCGAATACTGTCAGTAATTGCCGATGGTTTTTCTGGAGTTCCGCTACGTATCTTTCGAGTTCGGACTTGAGATGTCTTTCGGCTTCGAGCTTTACAACCTCTGGCACAACAACTGTTGCCCCTCTGTTTTTCGCAAAGAATCTCACGGCAGCGCCTTTAGCCGAATTGAGGCCTAGTTCAGATATCCAGATGTTGGAGTCGAAAATAATGTACATACTCTAACCTGCTCTATCTTTGGCTTATCGAAAAAATCAGCCGGAGCGCAGCGATCGGCTGTATTGCTTTTGTTATGAGTTCTATTTTGGTTAGGTAGCAATCTTATAACAGCCCAACCTAAAAAATATGGCAGATCCACTCGGCTTTCGGACAGGTTGTTCTATTTGTTACTGCGTATTCCTACGCGTGATGAACTTCGTATCCGTAAGTTTATCCTTTCGTCGTCACCGCGATGACAATTTCATGATGTCTTCTAAAGAAAGTTGTTTTGATTTCCGCCACGAAGGATTTCCTCCTTTACTTTCTATTTCTTGCCTTATTTTATCTTGAGCTTTTCCATTAGATTCTAGTTCTTTAGTCAAAGTATTATATTTGATATATGGTAATATAATAAATAGGAAACAAAAACAAAAATATGATATCCCAAAGGAAAAAAGAAATCCTAAATTTAATATTGCACACAGCAACCCACCAATAATCAGTGAGCCAGGAATAAATAATAAAGTCATTTTAACAATAACTAAACCGAAGTCTACGGTATTTTTCTCTGCGATTTTTCGACTTTGAATGGCTGAATAATTTTCTTCTAATATACTTAAATGGCCTCTTAGTGGCTCAAGCTCTTTTTGTAATTTAATGCGTGCATCATCTTCTGTTTTGCGCTCGGCTATTAGTTTCTCATTATCATCCATTATGCAATGCTTACATCTATCGATTTCATTTCCTGTCCGCACCTCTATTCTGACGTTATAATTGGCCTTATGTATTTTACAAAACCTGGCTTCGGTTATGTATGGGATATCTTTTCCACAATGACCACAAGTGATTGCATCGGAGGGGATTTCAAATTTACAGTAATCACATAATCTCTTTGTCATATTTGCCTCATAACGAATTGCATAACCCGCGCCGGCAACTAACCGCTGCGAAAAACATGCGACGCTAATTCGGCATCGGAGTTGATGCAATTGCTAGAACTTTCAATCACGTTTATCTTGTAACTCTCTTATTTTTAACTCGGAATATGGAAGTGTTAAACGCGAAGTTAGTTTTCTATTAAAGTAATTGTCAACAATAAGAAATGAATCGTGAACCGAAACAACTTTGACGTAATTTTTTTCGCTATCGCTCAAATCTTGATAGCGACTATCTTGCGAAAAAGTAAGCTCATATCGATTTGATCTTTTAAACATGATCGCATCCCTATTCAGAAACTTTTCATAGTATGACTTGTCGCTCATTTTCCTATCCTCCATTCTAGAATTTGCTTTTTATGGCTTTATTGTTTTTATAACGATTGAACTGTGTGGCCCGGCCGCTTTTTGGCCGGGTCAGCACCAGTGAATTGTTAGCGCTCAAACTCTATTTTACTGGTTGTTCTCAAAATTTCTTTTGAACATAGCATATCCCCATTCTTCATCTGCACAGCAATATGAAAACTTTCGGATACACTTTCACACTGCTCTGAAGAATATTTAAATATTTCTTGAAGTAAGGGTATATGGAAGCTAACGTTTTTCGAAAAATCTGATACTTCATCTGTTGTTTTCAGATTGTCCATTAAAATTTTTGAAAAGCGTTCTGATTCATCTGCACTCCCGTCGATTGGGACTAAAACTTTTGCATTTCCTTTTAATAAGATTCTTAATCTGTCGTCTTTCCATGCACCGTGCACCATTGCGATACGGACAATTTGTTGCTCATATTCTTCTGTGAGATATGTGAACATCCAACCAGTCTTTTGGATTTGATCATCTGCCCAGTCAACAGCATTAGCGTGTCGTGACCTAAATTGCTGTTTCGAGGAATTAATGATTGAGACAATCTGGTCTGTATGTGTAATTTCATTTGACGCAATGAGTTGTTTTGCAGTATCAAGCAATTCAACAATCCCACTCCCAGTGATGTATCCTATTCCAGCATTAATAATTTTATTTGCATCATCATGAGCTGGTATCAATGTATTGCCCAATATTGCCATTTCACGTTTATCGGCAGCGATTAAAGCAAAATCTCCAAGATGCATTCCAGCAATTAGTGACATAATTTCCCTGCGCTAACGCGGCGGATGAGCTGCAAGCCCCGCAGGCCTGAGGGAACGCGAAGCGTTCAATCAGGCTGAGGAGCGGTCAGCTCTATTGCCTTGATAGGCGG
>PHBN01000391.1 GCA_002840635.1 Deltaproteobacteria bacterium HGW-Deltaproteobacteria-1 | reverse complement strand
TCGGCAAACTTTTCCAGCGCTCCGGGCAGATTAAACGCCATGACCGGGGCCAGCAGGATCGTATTGGCCAGTCCGTGACCAACGCCAAATTTCCCTCCCAGCGGGTAAGACAGGGAATGAACTGCGGTAACGCCCGCGTTGGCCAGGCCGATACCCGCATACAGGCTGCCCAGCAGCATTCTCTCCCGGGCGGCAATGTTTTTGCCGTCATGCACACAGGTGCGCAGATTCTCGGCAATCAGCGCGATGGCTTCCAGTGAAAACATTTCGCTCAGCGGTGAAGCGTTTATTGACGTGTAGGATTCGATCGCGTGGCACAAAGCGTCCAAACCGGTGTGTGCCGTCGGCTCCGGCGGGAGGGTAAGCGTAAGCTCCGGATCCAGAAGCGCCAGATCGGGATAAAGATGCGGGCTGTTCATTCCTTCTTTCTTTTTGAGGTTCTTGCGAATAAAAACCGCGGTGAATGTCACTTCGCTGCCGGTGCCCGCGGTAGTGGGAATCATGATTTTGGGCAGACCCGGTTTCGGGACTTTGTTCAACCCCAGATAATCCACCGCAGCACCTTTATTGGTTGCAATCACGGCGATGGCCTTGGCCACGTCCATGGCGGATCCTCCGCCGATGCCAATCACGCTGTCGCATTTATTTTTCAAAGACAGCGCTGCGCCTTCATCCGCCAGTTCAATGCGGGGCTCCGGTTCCACTTTGTCAAACAGGGTAAACTTGATGCCCTCGGACACCAGAATGCTGGCGATTTTTTCCTGCAGTCCGGTTTTTGCAAGATTTTTATCCATAACAACCAGAGGATTATTTGCGTGATGTTCTTTAAGGTGTGCGGCAAGGGTTAGAAGCGATCCGTTGCCGAAAACAATTTTTTTGGCGCCGGTAAACGAAAATATTTTTCTCATAATAAACGACCTCCATCGTTACGGATTTAAGGTTTGGTACTCTTTAAATTTCAAGGTTTTTCTTTCACGCCAAATCAGGCCTAAAGTCAAGTTTTTTTGTTGGCCGCGTACCATTCCAGCTGCCGGCAGATCCCGCGGATGATTTTAACTTCACGCGATAGAAGACCGGAACGGGCGAAAAAGCGGCGCAGGTCCAGCATCCAGTATTCCGGGTTTTCCGGATTTAAAAATCCGATCTCGGACAGCAGATCTTTGATTTGCCGATACATGCCTTCCAGTTCCGAGGACAGCGCCAGTTTGGGTTTCGTCTCGGCCGTCGCCGGCGACACGATGAAGATTTCATAACAGAGAATCATCACCGCCTGGGAAAGGTTCAGCGAAGTGAATTCGTGCGACGTCGGAATGGTGACCACGGTGTGACAGAGGCGCAGCTGATCGTTAGCCAGCCCCGTATCTTCCGGACCAAACAAAAGAGCGATCTTGTTTTTTTGCGAAAGACCGGCGATATTTTGCGCCACCGCGCGCGGAGATACAAACGGCCCGCGGGCCTTGCCGATGCGTGCTGTTGTGCCCACGATGTAAGTGAAGGTACCCAGCGCTTCTTCGATGGACACGACATACTGAATTTGATCCAGAACATCCGCCGCAAGATGCGT
>PHBN01000069.1 GCA_002840635.1 Deltaproteobacteria bacterium HGW-Deltaproteobacteria-1 | reverse complement strand
GAAGCAGCATCCGGGGTGGCTCAGGGAGATGGAGCATGAAGGCAAACTGATTGCCTGGGGTGAAGAAAAGAAAGATGAAGCCCATGGACATCATGCGTAAGATGTTGTGTGTGCCATAAACTAACTAATAGTATTATTTAATATAGGGAATGGCCTTGTCACCATCATGTGTGGTTTCGACCATTCCCAATATTCATTGTTAAACATTACTTAAGGAGGGTATCTATAATTTATGATGTCCACCACCAGCGAAACATCCGTAATGGATCAAATTATCGACCGTGCCATTGAACAAAATCCTCACAGCAGCAATCTTCTGAAAGCTTTCGGGCCGATTCTCACGAAACAGCGACAACTGTCTGCGTCCATTGCAATGCCAAAGATGGATTATTCATGCATCGATAAGGAAAAACTTCGTGCGGGTGTTTCCGTAATTCAGCAGATGAACTTGTTTTCGCCGGATGATCCTTTCAATGAAATTGCATTATCCCTGATATCGGCTGTGAAAGAAGGCATGCCGAAACTTGCGGCAGAGTTGGATCGTCTGTCCGAACTGATTCAAAAAGGGAAATTGCGTCTTGCAGAATACTTTGAAGAGAAGTCAGGCGGGGAAAATAAAATGAAGGAGCATTGGGGAAATGATCTTAAAGTATCTCCTTCCAATGCCACTTTTTTATTGAGCCTGGTAGCACGTGTTGTGCTTGAAAGGCGGAGGAAAGAATCGACAACGGTGCTGGGGGTGTTTGAATGGGAAAAAGGATATTGTCCGGTCTGCGGAGAGTTTCCGTCGATCGCCCTGATCGAGGAAGAGGGCGGCAAGCGGTTTTTGCATTGCAGTTCGTGCGGTCAGGACTGGCGGTTTACGCGCGTCATCTGCCCTTACTGTGAAAAAGAAGCTCAGCAGGAAATGGACTATTTTTACGTTGAGAACAAAACACAGGAATCCGCTTTTGTTTGCGATCAGTGTAAAAAATATCTCGTGACACTTTACCGCGCGGGTCGCCTTCATGCGCGGGACATGGACATTTCCGCGATCTCTCTGGTGCATCTGGACATGATCATGCAGGAAAAAGGCTACGAACCCATGGTGGTCTGCGCCTGGAATGTTTTGAAGTGACGATTGGGAAAATGAGTATTTCTAATATCTTTTGGACGATATGTTGTTCAGGTTGTTTTGCGTGTTGACAGGATGGGAATAGTTTTGTATGAAAGCAATTGCTAAATATGTCATATTTGACATATGTCATTAATGTCATTGATGATTTACAGGAGAGACAAGTATGAGCGACACATTTTTTTTAAACGGAAAAGAGAAGCCCTTTAAACCGGGTCAAATGATTCTGGATGCAGCGCGAAATGGCGGTATTGAGATTCCCACATTATGTTATCTGAAAGGTGCGGCAGCTACCGGCGCTTGCCGTGTGTGCTGTGTTGAAGTCAAAGGGGCACGATCACTCATGGCTTCCTGTTCGACGCCGGTGACAGCCGGGATGGAGGTCTTTACCGAAACGGAATTGGTCCATCGTTCCCGGAAAATGATCGTTGAATTTATGCTGGCTTCCGGCCGTCACAACTGCTTGATGTGCGAAGCAAACGGTAACTGTCGCCTGCAGGATCTGGCCTATTATTATAAAATTACCAAACTGCAGTTTCCCGAAAAAGAAATCAGTGATATTTATCCGACGGAAGATGAAAACCCCTTCATCGTCCGCGATTTCAGCCGCTGTATTCTTTGCGGCCGCTGCGTTCAGGCCTGTAATGAACTGGTTGTAAACCGGGCCATTTCGCAGGGCTATCGCGGTGCGGAAAGCAAGATTGTCACCGGCGGCGACCTGCCTTATCATGAAAGTGAGTGCGTTTTCTGCGGCCAATGTGTGGAAGTCTGTCCGGTTGGCGCTTTAATGGAAAAAAAGGCAAAAGGATTGGGACGTCCCTGGGAGGTCAAGAAAATCCGCACAACGTGTCCCTATTGCGGTGTTGGATGCCAGCAGTGGCTGCATGTCAAGGACGGCAAAATCGTCAAGGTAACGGCCGTTGAAGATGCCGAACCGAACAAAGGCAGGCTGTGCGTGAAAGGTCGTTTCGCCTATGACTTCATTTATTCCGAAGACAGGCTTAAAACGCCGTTGATTCGTAAGAAGAATGGCGAGTTTCGCGAGGCTTCCTGGGATGAGGCACTTGATCTTGTGGCTTCCAAATTCAAGGAGATTATCAAGAAAGACGGGCCGGACTCCATTGCCGGCGTCAGCTGTGCCCGCAGCATCAACGAAGATTCCTATCAAATGCAAAAACTTTTCCGCGCGGTGATTGGCACCAACAATATCGATCACTGCGCGCGTACCTGACACGCTCCGACGGTCGCGGGTCTCGCGATTTCATTCGGTTCAGGTGCAATGACAAATTCTTTTGGTGATTTTATAAAGGCCAAGATGATTTTGATGGTTGGTACAAATATGAGTGAGGCGCATCCGGTGGCTTCGACCTTTGTTAAAGATGCTGTGCTGGGTGGCGCACAACTCATTGTTGTCGATCCGCGCCGGACTGATATGGTGGATTTCGCGCAGCTTCACGTGCCGATCAAGGTTGGTTCAGATGTGGCATTTATCAACGGTGTGATGAATGTGCTCATCACCGAAAAGCTTTATGATAAAAAATATGTGGAGTCCTGTACGGTTGGTTTTGAAGACCTTAAAAAGAAAGTCATGGAGTATCCGCCCGAACGGGCCGCCGAAATCAGCGGTGTCTCGGCGGATACAATCAGAGAGGTCGCACACCGTCTGGCTTCCGTGAAACCGGCGATGCTGATGTACACCCTGGGAATAACAGAGCATACATGCGGTGTGAATAACGTGATGAGCTGCGCCAATCTCCAGATGCTTCTGGGCAACGTCGGATTTGAATGTGGCGGCGTTAATCCGCTTAGAGGCCAGAACAATGTTCAGGGCGCCTGTGATATGGGAGCGCTGCCCAATGTTTTCCCCGGCTATCAGCGAGTGGATAACGCGCAGGCGCGGGAGAAATTTATGAAAGCGTGGAATGTCCAGTCTCTTCCTGAAAAACCCGGTATGATGATGCCCACGATGATGAAAAATCTGACCACCGGAAAAGTCAAAGCCTTTTATGTCTTCGGTGAGAACCTGGCCAACACCGAGCCGGACATACATCATGTTGAACAGGAACTGCAATCGGCGGAGTTTCTGGTCTGCCAGGATATCTTCCCAACGGAAACGACACGCTTTGCTCATGTGATCCTGCCTGCCGCGGCCTGGAGTGAAAATGACGGCACATTCAGCAGTTCTGAACGGCGGGTCAACCGCGTCCGCACGGCCAGTGTGCCGCCGGGTGATGCAAAGCCCAACTGGTGGATCTTCAAAGAGATCGCGAAAAGGATGGGGCACAAGTGGGAATCAAACAGTGCTCAGGAAATCTGGGACAACGAAGTTTCCGTTCTGGCACCGTCCCTGGCCGGCATTCAATATGCCCGGCTGGAAAATGACGGCATCCAGTGGCCGGCTCCCAGTAAGGACCATCCGGGTACTCCGACGCTGCACAAGGACGGAAAATTCACCTGCGGTCTGGGTGTGCTCAAAGCCATTGACTGGACGCCACCTGCTGAAGTTCCCGACAAAGAATATCCGATGGTGCTTTCCACAGGACGACGTTTGTACCATTACCATACAAGAACGCAAACGGGTCGTTCTCAAGGCATCAATGACCTGCTCGGCGAAGAAACGGCGGACATTTCACCCGCCGATGCGCAGGCGCACGGAATTTCCGACGGAGAAATAATTGCTGTGAAGTCGCGCCGCGGTGAGGTAAAAGTCAAAGCACGCGTGACAAATCAGGTTCCGGAAGGCCTGGTCTGGATGGCTTTTCACTTTCGCGAAGCCTGCGCCAACTGGCTGACCAATCCGGTCTATGATCCGGTGACGCAGACAGCGGAGTATAAAGCATGCGCTGTAAGGATTAACAGGCTCACATAGGGGGGTAAAACATCCCGCTGCAATTGCGGGATGTTTTTTGTAAGATTATATGTTATTTATAACACAGCAGAACATCTTCAAGGAAATTTCAATGAAAAATAAACGATTTGTCCTTGCTTTCATTCTGATAATATTGATGAATCCTTTTTCCGTCGCAGCACAGGAAAAAATCTCCGTTGCCGTGGCGGCAAACTTTATTTCAGCATTCAAGGAAATCGCAGCGGACTTCGAAGAGAAAACGGGTGTAAAAGTAGAGGCGACTTTTTCTTCCACAGGCAACCTTTATAACCAGATTAAAAATGGTGCACCTTACGATTTGTTTTTATCTGCAGACCTTGAGAGGCCGGACATTTTGCTGAAGGAAGGCTGGACGGAAGGCAGCTTCGTTTATGCCCGCGGAAAAGTGATTTTATGGTCGGCAGACAAAAAATTCTGCAGAGCGGTGACCTGGCATGAGGCGCTGAAAACCGGCAAGATCAAGAAGATCGCCATCGCTAATCCTCTAACCGCGCCATACGGAGCAGCGGCAAAAGAGGCGCTGATCAAATCAAAACTATGGGATAACCTTCAGGATAAAATGGTTATCGCGCAAAGCATCGCCCAGTCCTTTCAATACGCTTCAACGGCTTCGGTGGACGCCGGGTTTTGCGCGCTTTCCGCTTCCGTCAATCCCGAGGGATTAAAAGGCTGCTTCTATGCGCTACCGGAGGCGCCGGATGTGGTTCAGGCGGCCTGCGTTGCTAAAAACGCAAAAAATAAACAGGGTGCGGAATTGTTTGCCGGGTATCTTCTCTCCGAGCATGCCTTAAAAATTAAGCAGAAATATGGTTATCGTTAAATGGATTATCTTGCGCTCTATGTCACAATAAAATTGGCCCTGGTTACTACAGCCGTTCTAATGGTCATTGCCGCGCCGATTGCTTATATTCTGGCGTACAAACATTTTCCGGGGAAATCATTTGTGGAAGCTTTGATTTATCTGCCGATGGCCCTGCCGCCGACGGTTATCGGTTTTTATCTGATTATCCTCATGGGGCCAAGGGGCTGGGCCGGCGGTATCTGGGAATCTTTAACAGGCGGATCACTTTTATTTACCTTTCTGGGTATCACCATTGCATCCATCATTTATTCCATTCCTTTTGCCGTCCAGCCGATGAAGGCCGCCTTTCAAAAAATTGACCGCCGTCTGCTGGATGCCGCGTATATTCTCGGCTTGTCGAAGCGGGCGGCTTTTCTGCGGGTGATCATTCCCAACTCAGTGAGCGGCATCGCCGCCTCCGCCGTCCTGGTTTTTCTGCACTCGATCGGTGCGTTCGGTGTATTGCTGATGGTTGGCGGGAGCATTCCGGGCCAAACCAAAGTGGCGTCGATTGCTATTTATGAGGCGGTGGAAATGATGGACTATTCCGCCGCAGGTTTTCTTGCCCTGGGTTTTATCCCGATCAGTTATGCTTTTTTGTTGTTGGTGAACAGATTGAACGAGGATTCCCGCACATGACCCTCTCCGCTACGCTTAAGAAGAGATTGAAATATTTTGATTTGGAACTTTCATTTACCTGCCCGACAGGACGCATGATGGTGATGATCGGTCCCTCCGGTGGTGGAAAGACTACTATCATCCGTATGCTGGCGGGGCTTGCGAAACCGGATGACGGCAGAATAATTTTTGGTGATGAAGTCTGGTTTGACGCCGGACGATGCATACATATTCCGCCGCAGAAGCGCCGCCTGGGGTATGTGTTTCAGGATTACACACTTTTCCCGAACCTCAATCTTTACGACAATGCTGCGTTTGCGGCGGTTGATAAAAAAGAGGTCGATGTGCTCTTTGAATTGTTCAAGATTGATCATTTGAAGAAGCGCAGGCCGCACATGGTTTCCGGCGGCGAGCGTCAGCGCTGCGCCATTTGCCAGGCGCTGGCCCGTCATCCGCGGCTGCTGCTGCTTGACGAACCGTTTTCCGCGCTGGATGTGATCACACGCCGGGGCCTGCGTGAAGAACTTAAAAATTTGAAAGGGAAACTGTCGTGTCCGGTGATTTATGTGACGCATGATATTAATGAGGCCCTGTTTCTGGCCGATGAGATTCTGCCGGTTGTCGACGGGAAAAACGATGATGGCTGGCTGCAGCGTACGATCACACGCGAACCGGGATCGCAGGCAGTATCCAGGGGAGCGCGGGAACCGCGCCTGTCATTGGTGTACTAATGATTACGCTTAAGAAAACGCATCGAGATAAAATATGGAGCTAAAATTTATGAACATCTGTACCTATTCCTATGAAGAGTATCTCCATCTGGTTAAATCGTTTCACGGTGCGCTCGCACCGGGACTGCTCATCGGCGGCTTCATGGTTGACCTGGCGATGAAGTATCTGCCCGATGGAGAATTTTTTGACGCCATCTGCGAGACGCCGGTTTGTCTCCCCGACGCTGTCCAGATTCTGACGCCCTGCACCATCGGAAACGGATGGCTGAGCGTTGCTCCTTTCGGCAAATTTGCCGTAACGTTGTATGAAAAATACGCCGGGGCCGGTGTGCGCGTTTATCTGGACACAAAAAAGCTTGATGCCTGGCCGGCAAT
>PHBN01000068.1 GCA_002840635.1 Deltaproteobacteria bacterium HGW-Deltaproteobacteria-1 | reverse complement strand
TATACTTTTCAGCAGATTGCCTATCTGGTTGATGTTTATCACGGCAAAATCCGCGACCATGATTTTTTGAACTACTGCCTGTTTGTGACCTTTTTCCCCCGACTGATGCAAGGCCCTATCGTATACTACGATGAGATCATGCCCCAGTTCGCACAAAAAGAAATATTTCGTTTCAATCCCCGCATGGTGGCAGCGGGCATCACCATCTTTTTTTTCGGACTGTTTAAAAAAGTCGTCATTGCGGACGGTCTTGCCGTATATGCCACGCCCGTTTTTGAAGCGGCAAGACATCAGTATGTTCTTTCGTTTCTGGAGGCCTGGCAGGGGGCACTGGCTTACACGCTTCAGATTTACTTTGACTTCTCGGGATATTCCGACATGGCCATCGGCCTGGCTTATCTGTTCGGCATTCGCATTCCGCTGAATTTTAACTCTCCCTACAAGTCTCTAAGCGTTATTGATTTCTGGAGACGCTGGCATATGTCGCTTTCCCGTTTTTTGCGGGATTACCTCTATATTCCGATGGGCGGCAACCGCAAAGGCGAGGCCAGGCGCTTTGCGAACCTGATGATGACCATGTTGCTGGGAGGCCTCTGGCACGGCGCAGCGTGGACGTTTGTTCTTTGGGGCGGGCTGCATGGCGTTTTTCTGGTGATTAATCACGGATGGATTAAGATCAGACAGCGATTGGGATTTCAGGCGTCGGGCGGATGGTTTGGCCGTCTTTTCGCAGGTACTCTTACTTTTCTTGCCGTCACGGTCGCATGGGTATTTTTCAGGGCCGACAGCGTTTCATCGGCATTGCGAATACTGAACGGTTTTGCCCTGCCCGAAAAATATCTGGGAAAATTCGGGCCGCTGGCCGCGCAGCTGAAGCTGTGGGGGATCGATTTTCAGGCGATGCACTATTTTGAAGGCAGCAACGAAGTGATTTATATTGCCATTGCTCTGCTGATTGTCTGGCTGGCACCTAATGTCCAGCAGATGATGGATCTGTGCGCGCCTTATCTGAACATCCTTGGAAAGGAAAAGAAACTGCCCGCACCTCCGGCATGGCTGATCTGGCGGCCTTCCCTGAGATGGGCGATGGTGTTGATTCTGTGTGCGGTGGCCTCGGTGCTTTCACTGAGCAGGGCAAGTGAATTCCTTTATTTCCAGTTTTAGGTGACAGGTGATGAAAATATCAGATGAGAAAAGATATATTCTTTTTTCCGGTCTTGCCGCAGGGGTCATCCTGGCACTGGTTGCCGCGTTTAATTATGTTGTTGATCCCTACAACCTGCTGGGCAACAATCGGACCGGGGTCTACTTTGTGCTGGAGAGGCAGGTCAAGGATGCCATCCTGACATACCAACATGAGGGCATTCTCCTGGGCTCCAGCAAAACCGGGTACGTCAATCCGGACGAACTCTCCTGCTATCGGTTTTACAATGCATCCATGCGCGGGATGGTGCCGGAAGAGATGTATTTCTATTTGAAAAAGTACCTGCGCAATGAAAAGCTCGTGCTCATCGGTTTTGATTTCTACATGTTCAACGAAAGAGAGCTTCCGCTGGTCAGAATAAACGACTGGAATGACGTTCGATACACAAAGGCGGAATACCTGCTGGGCGCGCAAACGGTGAAAGACTCCTGGAAAACGCTGAAGATGCGGTTCAACAATGAAAAAAAATACGGCATGAAACCAAACGGGCAGTTTGACTATCCCGGCATCTCAACGGAGTCCGCGTCTGCAGGTCCTAAGCGGTATGAGCAAAAATATAACACGATTATCCGTGGGCTGGTGGGGAACTATTATGATCATTTTTCCTTTTCGCAAAAGCGCATGGATTATGTGAGACAGATCAAGGCACTGCTGGAGGAAAGGGGTATTCCCTATGCCGTGTTTATTAATCCTTTGAATAAGGACGTGCTTGCGGCGCTTAAAAATATTCCGGCCTACAGCCGGTATTTAAGCTGGCGAAAGGAAATGAAGGAAATATTCCCGAAAATTTATGATTTTTCCGGAGGCCGTTATTCGGGAAGAGAAGGGTTTTACCTGGAAGATCCCTACCATTACACGCAGGCTACCGGCAGGGCTTTTTTAAATGAGATCATCGACGATATTTGCGTTCGCAAGTCAGAGCCGTAGAATCTTTTTTTTGAACTTGTAGATCAGGTTTGACTCGGACTGCTCTTTTCTGATGGTCACTTTGACAGGCGTGTGTGCCTGTCCGGATGAACGCTGCCGGTCTTTCGCTATATATTCCGCAATCATGGGAAACAGGTTATACTGATCCAGGACTTTTTCCCTGGACTCCCATATCAATCGTCTGGATGATGTATAACGGTCCTGTTCAATGCAGGATTCGATCGTGGCGATGGCCTTATCCGGATCGTTAATATCAATCAGGGTGAATGAACCGGGAGAGAAGTAGTCCGCGATGTTGGGGCATCCATGATAAATAGGGTGGCATCCGGCAAGAAAAGCGTCGGAGATCTTTTCCGTCCAGTAGTGGTTGACCTCGCTGTTTTCGATGGCCACATGGTACCGGTAGTCCGCCAGGGCGTCCCATTTGTCTTCGATTTCGTTCAGTCCCCGCCCGAACAAGTCGATCTTGTCGCCGAAATGGGATTTCAGCCGCAGGGCGAAATCAACCCTCTGCCGGTGTCCGTCTGTCATGGTTTTCGAAGAAGAGACGACGGAAATCATTTTTGTTTTGTCAATGGACGTGATGGCTTTGAGCTCGTCATAATCCTTGGTGAACCCGAGATTGATATGCCCTTTCTGCCTTCTGCCTACATGCCAGGGCAGCCCCGACTGCTGGAGAACCGGGTTGGGATGATCGATATGGGCGTCACTGGTGATGACGGCAGCGAACTGATGCAGGAAGTCACTCCTGTAGGTTCTCAGGGTGGGGGGCTCATGGGCGATAAAAACCGTGTTTTCCTTCGGGCAGACGGCGGTCTCCTTCTTCTTGCAAGGGCCTTCCAGAACGAACCAGTAATCGCAGCGGTCGATATCCGTGTTGCAGAAAAAACGGCACTCGCCCCAGACACCCTTTCCGCCCGGCGTCTGGCGGGTGATCGGCCACGGTGAAGTAGAGAGTTTCACGGTGATCATCTTTGATATCGCCTTTCCGCTGCGAGTTTGTCATCTTCGTCTTCTGTCCGTTGTAAAATGCCCGCCTGCAGCATGGTTTCATAAAGAACATTTGTGACGACCTCGTGACCGGAAGGATTTAAATGGCCGTCCAGCACCAGAAAATGCCGGTCTTCCAGGTACTGCGACATGTCCAGAACAATCAGGTTGCGGATAAACGCCGGTTGAGCCGGCTCAGCGGTTTTTTTCGCGAGCGCCGTGACAAACGCATTAGTCTGATTGACGCCATTCATTTCAAAGACGATCAGGGGAACCTGCGTCAGCAGATCTTCATTCTGCTTCAAAACGTGAATGAACAGGTCCAGATCGCTCAGCGGATGACTGTCCGGGGTTTTTGCCGGTTTGGCTTTCCAACTGTCGAGTTTCTTGTTGATTTTCAGACGCAGATATTTTCCGGGAAAATACGTCTTGGGTTTGCCGTGAATGGCGGCATATTTTTTAAATGTTTCGGCTCGCAGGATTTGCGGGCGGTTGCCGTTTAAATAATAGAGCCTGTTTTCGTCGTAGTCGTCGTCGCAATACTGGAGAATCAGGCATTTCAGCGCGGAGCGATCGACCTTTCTCAGCATCAGCATTTCCCGCACGGTTCCATAAGACGGTATCGCCGTGTTCAGCGTTTTTAATTTTGTCTTTTTTCCCAGAAGCTTGGCAAACGTTTCCTCATGATTAACGCCCCAGCCCACGGTAAATGAATCGCCCAGAAAAACAATGTCCGGAGCCGTCAGGGCCTCTTCATCGTCGCGCACGCCCAGGGAATTGACACGATATTCATTGGTGAATTCCACTTCGGAAAATGTAAACGACCCCGGTTTGAGTGTATAGCCAAGATCTGGTGAATACATCCCGCATCCGTCCTGAAAATGCATGATCTTCCGGTCACCCTGTATATAGAGGTACGTGATGCTGTTTCGAAACCTGCGCGAAAACAGTTTCAGGACGCCGGGGTGATGAACCAGGAAATACATTCCCGCCTCCATTACAATCAGGAGGATCAACACAATTAATATTATCAATAAAATAATGGTCATATTTTTTTTAATTCGCGGATGCTCTGGGGATCAGGGGCAGGGGAATCTCCTGGTGAGCGCTTTCGTTAGTTGTCCCGTAAATTTTCTTATAGTCAATTTGATACCCGTTCTGCCACCTGGCCAGCAGTTCGTCCGGGTGGATATTGCCGGAGAGGTTGTTGATCTCCTGCTGGACCCGGTTACAGGGGATATTCACAATTCTTGACTTTTTGTATCCAACGCCATAGCGCCTGTCAAACAACGGTTTGAAGATCTGCAGCTGGTCCTCAAATGAATTGGGAGCGCCAAACGAGATCAGGGAAGCCATTGCCGTTATTTCCCGCCTGGCAAAAAAGTGGCCGTCAACCGACAGGGGATAGTTCCAGTCAAGTTTTCCGTCGGCCCAGTGCCAGACCATTTTATCGGTCTGGCCTCCCGGCTGGTCAAGAAAATGCGGCCGGGGCTGCGGGGTTTGCAGGACATAGCAGCGGGTGAGGTTCTGGCCCATGCGAAGACTTGGCACATATTGGTCCGGATTAAAAGCTGAAATGTCATGAAGTGAGACCGGTTCCGTGAACAGGATATCGTCCACCAGGAAAAACAGCATATCGCAGGTCATCGAGAAGAGGATTTCCATCAGGTCGTGTTTAAAGGAATAGTCATTTTCCTGCTGAATGAATCGAATATTTTGCTTTGAGAAAATCGCGGTCACGTCTTCGTATGCCTGCTGGTGCGCCGGGGAAGACGCAAGATAGAGCACATGGACGGGTATGGCCGGCAGGACTTTTTCCTGCATGGATTTGAGCAGGCCGTGGAGTTGCAGGGCCCTGTCTTTGGAAAAAACAATGCATTCAACACTGAAGGGACTTTCCAGTTTGCCCCAGCGGGCTTTGCATTCCAGAAAGGCCTGATAAGCTTTTTGCTGCCGCTTTTTTTTGGATGGCGGCAGGCCAAACACAGTGGAAAGGGTTGATCCGATCCGGTGCCGCAGCCTTCCCAGAAACTGAGGACCTGCGGCATAGAAATCCCTTTCTCTTTTGCACAGCCGACCTTCCTGTTCGTACTCGGGAAAAAGCAGGGGGCTGGGCATCTCGCCCACGCCTGTCATGGCAGACTGATACACATTGAATCGCATCCGGTAAGACTGTTGACGTCTCTCCAGGGCGGACTTTTTTGCAGCGTGTTTGGACGAGAGCTCCCTGTAAACCACAAGCGGGTCAGGCATCAGCCACATTTCTCCCAGCGGGCCGATCCTGAGCCAGAGGTCATGGTCTTCGCCATCCGGACCTTTATACAGGGACTCATTCTGAAGTCCCGAGTATTTTAGAGCGGATCGCCTGATTACAGCCGAAGAGTTGATGAAGTAGTCGTCCTGAACAAGTTTATTATAGGGGACCCGTCCGAAAGGCGCCTTTTTGAAATACAGGGGAAGGCTGTCTCTACGGTAATCCTGATTTTCCTTCATGATAAAGGCATTGCTTCCCAGAAGGACACAGCGGGGATGATCTTTCAGAAATGATGCCTGCCTTTCCAGTTTATCCGGCAGCCATATGTCGTCATCATCAAGAAACGCGACATAGGGCGCGCGCCCCGCCCGGAGTGCCCTGTTGCGCGGCGTTGCGGGTGTTCCCGAATGATCGCCGGGCAGGTAGTGAAAACGACAGTCTTGTAAAAAAGGCTCAACAGCGGCGAAAGTCTTTTCACTTGCGCCGTCCTCGGCAATCCAGCACTCCCAGCGTTCGTGGGTCTGATTCTGAACGCTCTGAAGGGTCTCGGCCAGTATTTCGTATCGATGATATGTCGGGACGACAATATCGATGATTATGTTTGGCATGTTCATAAGGTTGCAATTTCTATCGTTATAATGCACGTTTGGCAACAGGCTTTAGCACATAAAAATGAAAAAATCATGTTTTAAAAAAGAAAACGATGTGTTATCAAGGCCAACACCAACGAGCTTCATCGGGAAAAGCAAAAGGGCAAACCCCATGACTTTAATAGATAAAATCAAAGCCTTCCTGTACGTGGACGACGCGATGGCCGGCGGCAGGAATCATCATATAGACGCGCTCAAGGGCATGGGGATTATCATGGTTATTTTTTGCCATACCGTTTCATTTAATGACCCGGCCCATTTCAACGCTTATCTGCCTTTTCGTGTTCTCGATTCATTTGTCATGCAACTGTTCTTCTTTTTGAGCGGCCTTATCCTGTTTTCGCAAGTCAGGAAATATTCTCTGCCGGCTTATCTCAAAAAAAACGCCATCCGCCTGTTGGTGCCTCTTTTTGTCTGGTCGTGTATCGGATATGTGCTCCATCAAACCTATCGTAATGTCGACTTCCCCCGGTTTATGCTGAATCTGGCGATAGCTCCGAACCCATGGTTTCTCTGGGTTCTTTTTTTAAACAGCACAATTCTCTTTTCAGTGCTCAAACTGGTTGAGGTCCGCGAATGGAACCGATGGGAGAATTATTTTGTCATAGCGTCCATTTTGCTGGTCAGGGTGGCCCTTTCCACAAATCTGTTCCTTTTGTCGGAAGTCAGGCTCTATTACCCGTATTACGCGGCAGGTTTTTTTGCCTTCAAGTATTATGATGAACTGAAAGCCCGTCGAAATCTTCTGTATGCCGCGGCCGTCGTTCTCTATCCGGTTCTGGCGGTTTGCTACATAGGATATGCGTTTCCGATCTTTTATCCGTATCTCCTGCAGGTTACAAATGAAAAAATTTCACGGTTGATTGTTTCTGTCTATAAATATGCCGTGGCCTTTTCGGGAATTGCTTTCTGGTCCTTTGTTCTGGAGAGATTGCGGAAAACAAAGCTTTATCTTTTTCTTTGCTGGACGGGGACTATATCCCTGGAAATTTTTGTTTGCCACGATCTTTTCATCGCCAGGCTCGGCAACAGCGGCATGTTGTACGTTGCCAGTACATTGTTAGCGCTTGCCGGGAGCCTTGCGCTGTCTTTGCTTGTCATCAAGCGTTTTAGAATTACCAGGCTGCTTCTTGCGGGTCAGAATCGATAAAAAAGGAGTATTATGAGCATAAAATCATATCTCTATCAAAGCCGTCCCGAAATCGCCGTGGCCAGCGAATATTATGGTGCGTACCGGAATTTTCGCAAGGCGGGTTTCAAGAAGACCCCTCATGGATTTATGATGGCCGGTCTTGAGTCCATGCAGGACGGTTCTTACGAAAACGATGAAACACAGAAAATCATTGCCCTG
>PHBN01000390.1 GCA_002840635.1 Deltaproteobacteria bacterium HGW-Deltaproteobacteria-1 | reverse complement strand
GGCTCAACTTTAATTTTTGTACCGGTTTTTGGGTTTCTTCCCGTGTAGGAACCATATTCTTTAACGACAAAGCTTCCGAATCCCCGGATTTCGATACGGCCGCCGTTTTTCAGCTCATCGGTAAAACCTTTAAAAACAAGGTTTACAACATCAATTGCTTTTTTTTCCGTTAAATTAAGCTTCTTACTCAAAGCTTCAATAAGACCGGACTTGTTCATAGAGCCTCCTTAAGACTATTCACAGGATGAATCGCCTGATATTGTGATGCTGATCATCTTGCACGTCGGCGACTATTATTTATTTTTCAACGATTGTCAAGAATATTTTTACCTTTTTTGACCATTGGAATCGTTTAGCAACTGACTGATTTCGCGGCCCGTCAAATTTCGCCACTGGCCTTCCTTGAGGCCCGCCAAAGTGATTTTGCCTATGGATTCCCGCACCAGACGGGTAACCTGACGGCCGGCGGCCTCAAATCCCCTCCGAATAATTCTGTTTTTTCCCTCACGCAGTGTGAGACTGAGCCAGGTGCTTTTGTCATTGATCTTTTCAATCTTCAAATTTTCCGGTTTGAATACCGTATCCGGTAATTTGACGCCATTTATGATCTGTTTTAATTCTTCTCTGCTTAAACGTCCGGAAATCTTAACACGGTAGTTTTTGGGGACCTGAAAACGGGGATGTTGAATCTTTTGAGCAAAGTCTCCGTCATTGGTCAAAAGTAAAAGCCCTGAAGAATCATAGTCAAGCCGACCGATCGGGTAAACCCTTTCCGGGACGTCTTTGACCAGGTCCGCAACGGTTGGTCTTTTCTGCGGATCGGACATGGTTGTGACATATTCCGCCGGTTTGTGCAGCGCGATGTAGCAGCGGGTTGTTTCCAGGGAAATGGTATTGCCGTCAACCCGGATAACGTCTTTTCGGGGATCAGCTTTGACGCCCAGTTCGGTTACAATTTCTCCATTGACGCTAACACGCCCTGATGTAATCAGCACCTCGGCATGACGTCGAGAATCAATGCCCGCTGAGGCTATAATCTTCTGAAGACGTTCTTTCATGAATCGATGTCATCCTCAGCAATTACCTCGGAAATCTCCTGAGAAATCTCCTCCCCGGAGGATTCCTGAGGAATTGTTTCCTGTCCGCCGGTGTTTTCCTCAACAGTTTCCAGGTCAAGCATTCCCTGCTGTTCGGTAATCTCGGTCAGTTCCCTCATGGTCGGCAGGTCCGTTAGTTCCTTGAGATTGAAGACTTCCAGGAATTTCTTTGTGGTGCCATAGATGATCGGTTTCCCCGGTACGTCCTTGCGCCCCACGATGCGAATCAGTTTCTTTTCCAGAAGGCCCTTGAGCGGTGCACTGACGTCAACACCCCGAACGCTTTCGATTTCCGCTTTCACAATCGGCTGCCGGTAGGCAACAATCGCCAGCGTTTCGAGCGCCGCCGGAGACAGGGATCCGGGCCTGGTGCCCTTGAGCTTTTTCACCCAGACAGCCACCTGGGGCCTTGTGCGAAACTGAAAACCGCCCGCAACCTCCTGTATGCTGATGCCGCTCTGGCGCTCTTCATAT
>PHBN01000389.1 GCA_002840635.1 Deltaproteobacteria bacterium HGW-Deltaproteobacteria-1 | reverse complement strand
CTGGATCGTTTCCGCGCGAATGGTCCTGTAACCTTCTTTTTTGGCCAGTTCGATGCACTGTTTGGACAGGGTTATCCCCAGCGATCTATTCTGCCAGGGGTCGGAGATGATAATGGCATATTCGGCCTCGCCCGCGCAGTGTTTGTTTTTGATCAGACGCGCAATGCCCAGAAACTTGTATTGATCACCGACTTTCATTTCCGCGACAACGGCGACTTCCTCTTCCGGGTTGAGGTTGCAGAAACGCTCAGCCCGTTCCGGCGTGGCGCTGAAGGGCGATAAAAACCGCAGCCACAGCGATTTTTGGGAGCAGCCGTTCACAAAATCAGTCCACAGACCGATGTCCTTGGGGTTGATCAGCCTGAGGCGCACGGGATTGTTATCCACGGAGAATGCATCCTTCGTCAGATGACGCGCGATGGAATCGGTCATCGCGCTCTGCCGTCTCACGCCGTAGTGATACATCTGTCCTAAAACTTCTGCCGCCATTTCAGCGGTCGAATAAACAGGGAAGCCAGCCTGCTCCATCTTGACTACATCGTCGATCATGAATTCCTTGCAGGCCACAACGCAGACAACCGGCTTTCCTTTATAGTCGATATTTTTCATGACCTCCACAAAGGAGCCCAGGATTTCTCCCTGAATGACCACGATAAAGCTGTTCACGTCTCCTGATTCCACGCCGATTTCAATAAGATTTTTCACCTGCTCGGGAGTCATGGAGAAAGAACAATCAATGGGATTGCCGACACTGGCATAATCAGGCAGGGCGTTTTTCAGCCGTTTTTGAAAATAGGGTTCCAGGGCGGCCAGGCGCATATCGGAGAGATACAGCATGTCGGTAGCCGCAACACCCAGCGAACCGGTATAGGTGATTACCAGCACCCCGTTGCCTTTCGGTACAGGCTGTTTGGAAAAAGCGCGTGTCAGCGCGAAGAGATGTTCATTGTCCCGGGCCCGGATCACGCCGCTTTGCCTGAAGGCCGCGCTGTTGACTTCATCATTGCCGGCCAGCGACGCGGTATGCGAGGATACGGCTTTTTTGCCGGCTTCCGTTCTGCCCGATTTCAGCACGATGACGGGTTTGCGAACAGCCGCCCGGGTGGCCACATCGACAAAACGTTTTCCGCTGCGGATATCTTCCATGTACATGACGATCACGGAGATATGATCGTCGTCGCTCAAGTATTCCAGAATATCGGTTTCGTTGATGTCCATCTTGTTGCCAATGGTTGCTACAATGCCGAAATCCAGCACGTTACTCAGTCCCGTGAGAATCCCTGCGGCATAAACACCGGCCTGTGCCACCATCCCCACATTGCCTTTTCGCAGATCAGACAGAAGACCAATGGATTGCACCATGTTGTGATGGGTATTGATGACCCCGGAACAATTCGGTCCCAGGACGCGGCAGCTATGATCGCGGATAATTTTTAAAATCCTTTCCTGTGTCTCCCTGCCTTCAACGCCTGTTTCGGCAAATCCCGCCGCCTCCACGACAACAAACCGGACGCCCTTTGTGCAGCAATCGGCAATGGCCGCCTCGACCGCTTTGGCCGGGACAATCACAATGGCC
>PHBN01000388.1 GCA_002840635.1 Deltaproteobacteria bacterium HGW-Deltaproteobacteria-1 | reverse complement strand
CATCGAAACCTGGTATGATCTGATTCGGGCGCTGCACGGCATCTCCTTTGAAATCAAGCAGGGCGATATTGTCGCGCTTCTGGGAAGTAACGGCGCGGGGAAAACGACCACGCTCAAAACCATCATGCGTCTTTTGGAAGACGATCAGCCGGAAAAAGGCACCATTGAATTCATGGGGAAAAGAATCGACCGCATGGATACGGAAGAGATTGTCCGTCTCGGCATCAGCTACGTGCCGGAAGGCCGCGAGGTTTTTCCGGAACTCACGGTGATGGAAAACATTCAGATGGGCGCTTACACGCGCAAGGACCGGCAGGGTATTAAGGACGATATTGAAGGCATTCTGAAACAGTTTCCTATCTTAAGCGAGCGTAGAAACCAGCAGGCCGGGCATTTAAGCGGTGGTGAGCAGCAGATGCTGGCGATCGGCCGGGCACTGATGAGCCGCCCCAAACTGCTGATGCTGGATGAGCCGTCGCTAGGGCTTTCGCCGCTGTTGACCAAAGAGATTTTCGGCATTATTCAGAGGATCAATCAGGAAGGCGTAACCATTTTGCTTGTCGAGCAAAACGTCAACATGGCGCTCAAATATTCTCACTATGCATTTCTCATGGAGAACGGTCGCATTGTGCGGGCTGACAAACCGGAGGTGCTGCGTGAAGATGATGATGTGAAAGAATTCTACCTGGGAATAGCCACGGAAACATCGGCGAAGGGATACAAGCGATATCGCAGAAAGGTTCGTTTCCGTTGAGGTGTGTAAAGAATGGATAAAGACAACGTTCAAACTCTGCCCCAGAGCCTGAAGATATTGATGCAGACCCAGCCGGACCGGATTGCCATGCGCATGAAGGATTACGGTATCTGGCATGACATCACGTGGACACAGTACTATCAGAATGTGAAGAAGGTTGCCATGGGACTGCATTCTCTCGGCGTCAAACGCGGCGACCATGTGGCAATTGTCGGTGAGAACAAGCCGGAATGGCTCTTCTCGGCCATGGGGGTGATGTCGCTGGGCGGCATCTTTGTCGGTGTTTATACCACCAACCCGGTTGCCGAGTGCGAATATGTTGTCGGGCATTCCGAGTCCGTTGTCTTTTTCTGTGAAGATGAAGAGCAGTTTGACAAAGCGCTGGCATTTCGGAATCGGACGCCGCATCTCAAAAAATGCGTGGTCTGGGACATGGAAGGTCTAAAGCATTTCAATGACCCGATGCTGATGAGTCTGGACGATTTGATGGCGCTGGGCGAAAAAACCGATAAGGAGAATCCGGGCCTGTATGAGAAAATCGTGGAAGAAGGCAAAACCGAAGAGACCGCGTCTATCATTTACACGTCAGGCACCACCGGTCCTCCGAAAGGCGCGATGATCGGTCACCAGAATTATTTATGGATTGCGCGCGCGACTGAAAAAATCACGAAGATGGAAACGAAGGATGAAACTATTTCCTTCCTGCCTCTCAATCATGTCTATGAACAGATCTTTGATATGATGATGCACATGCGGGCCGGCCATATTGTGAACTTCACGGAAAACACCGACACCGTCATGAACGACCTGCGGGATGTTTCTCC
>PHBN01000387.1 GCA_002840635.1 Deltaproteobacteria bacterium HGW-Deltaproteobacteria-1 | reverse complement strand
AAGTTATGCCTATAATAATTTGATTTATAATGTGGCATATCCCCGTATGGACAATGCTGGTAAAACAGCAGGAGCAATAGACCACGACAACAACGCTTATTTAGCATGTACTGGAACCATAAGCAGTGCGGATGAATCAGCACCACAGGTTGGTAGTGATGATCCCTTTGTGGACAGCGCAAGTGGTAATTATCAACTAAGAACGGGATCGTTGCCAGTCAATAAAGGCAAAGCACTCGTCGCAGCATATTTCAAGGACTATAATGGTGTTACAAGACCGCAGGGCGGGGCATGGGACATTGGTGCGTATGAATATCTGCCAGCGCAATCCACCCTGTTTGTTACATCCGTAAACGGTACGGTGACAAGCAATCCGTCAGGCATCAATTGCGGTTCGACCTGTTATGCGAATTTTGACGCGGAAGCGTCAGTTACACTGACTGCTCTGCCTAAAAGCGGGTACACTTTTACCGGCTGGTCGGGCGGAGGATGCTCCGGCACAGGGACATGCACTGTCAACATGGCTTCAGCACAGGTTGTGACAGCAAATTATGCTGTAACTCCTGTAACTCCTATAGCCATCCCAACGGCGGCATACTACCTGGCCGTCAGTAAAACGATTGTTGGAGCAGGAACTATAACCGCAAGCGATAACACAATCAATTGCGGTTCGACCTGCAAGGCAAATTACGCTTCCGGTAAAACAGTGAGCCTGGGTGTTTCGGTGAACAGCGGATATAAATTCAGCAGATGGACAGGAGCCTGTAAAGGTCAGGGAGCAACCTGCACCGTCAGCATGACTGCGTCGCGAAATACTAAAGCGTATTTTGCAGAGATTAAATAGAGTTTCAGCCTGATAAAAAAGAGGGCTTCTCCCTGTCAACGGCTATTGAAGGAAGAAGTCCTCTTTTAAGAAAAATTGAACGAACGTATCTATCCAGCAGATAAGAGAGAACGAAAATGAATACCGCCACTGTCATGATCAATATGAATAGGATAAGTGAGAAGAAAAACGGCCACCGCACTTATCATGATCAAGTCGAACATCTGCTTCAGGTTGGAATGTCTCTTTCCGGAGAAAAGAACATTGATCGTCTTCTGGAAATAATAGTGGAAGAGGCATGCAAATTGACCAATGCCGATGCCGGCACACTTTATATAATGACAGACGATGAAACTGAACTTAAATTTGCGATTGTTCAGAATAACTCATTGAATATTCACATGGGCGGCACCTCGGGAACCATAACATGGCCGAATATTAAATTAAAAAATAAAGACGGAAGGGAAAATAAAGCCAACGTTTCAGCTTATGTGGCCATTTCCGGCAAGACAATAAATATTGATGATGTGTACAACATTCAGGGATTTAACTTTGAGGGAACAAAACAGTTCGATAAAAAAACCGGTTACCGCTCGCAGTCAATGCTGGTTTCGCCTTTGCGTAATTATGAAAATGAAATTATCGGCGTTCTGCAGCTATTGAATGCTCTGGATCCAACAACCGGCGAAGTCATAAATTTTTCACCTGAATCACAGAAGATTATTCTGTCTTTAGCGTCACAGGCGGCGGTTGCCCTT
>PHBN01000386.1 GCA_002840635.1 Deltaproteobacteria bacterium HGW-Deltaproteobacteria-1 | reverse complement strand
GCTGGCGCTGGGGTCTTTCCTGCTTTTCGAGACGCCCGAGCCCGCGCTGAGATTGTCATTTCAGGTCTTGATTCCCGCGGTCCTGGTCGCGTCCGGTTTTTTTATCGTTGTCATCTGGCTTGCGGTCAAGGCGCAGATGAGGAAGCATTATTCAGGAACGGAATCGATGATCGAAGGCCAGGGAGAAGCCTCAACGGACATTGATGGTGAAGGAAAAGTATTTTTCCAGGGCGAATACTGGACGGGACAGAGTGACCGGTTTATTCCGAAAGGAGCAAAAGTCAGGATCACGAAGGTTTCCGGCCTGAAACTGATTGTTGAAGAAATAAAAAAAGAAAAAATCAATCATTGATATCAAGGAGGTGGCATTATGTTAGGATCATTACCCATACCCCTGCTGGTTATTGTCGTATTGGTGGTTATGTTTCTGGCTTCGGCAATCAAGGTGCTCAATGAATATGAGCGAGCGGTTTTATTCCGGCTGGGTAGAATTCGTGAACTCAAAGGTCCTGGCCTCATCATTATTATTCCCGGTATCGACAAAATCGTCAAAATCGACATGCGTACCATCACGATGGATGTTCCCGCCCAGGATGTCATCACCAAGGATAACGTATCGATCAAGGTCAACGCGGTTGTTTATTTCAGGGTTCGCAGCACGGATCCCTGGGGCATCAAGGTATCTCTCGTGGAAGTCAAGCACATTGATTTACCCGAAGAGATGAAACGCGCCATGGCGAAGCAGGCGGAAGCGGAAAGGGAAAGAAGAGCGAAAGTTATCAATGCGGAAGGCGAATTCCAGGCGGCGCAGAAGCTGATAGACGCTGCTGCCTTGATGGAAACGCAACCCATGTCTCTGCAGCTGCGCTATCTGCAGACGTTAAATCAGATCGCCGCTGAAAATAATTCAACGACGATATTTCCCATACCAATTGATTTGTTCAAACCATTCTTAAAATTAGCGGAAAAACAATAAAAAAGGCGGGCTTTTTGCATTCGCTGACAAATAAATTTATGATCAAAGGAGAATTTTATGCCAACTGAAAAGCGAAACATTCTTACCGGCGGACTCATTTTAATTACCCTGGGCGTTCTGATCTTCATCAGTAAGACCAGCAGTTACAGTTTTGGCCAGACGTGGCCGATTTTGCTGATTGTCATTGGTATCAGCACGCTGATATATAGAATTAAGGCCATTGAGGGCTGGTTTATCGCCACCGTCGGCGTCATCTTTTTGTTTATAGAGTTCTATGGGTTTGACCTGTATAAATATTCTCAGTTTATTCTGCCCATCATCCTCGTGCTGCTGGGTATTTACGTGTTATTGAAGCGCAAGCATTGAAGGGAAACCAGCCGTAAGAAACAATAGTTAACATGCTCTTTAAACAGAAAAAAGCACTGGTCATAAGCGATTTTGACGGAACCATTTGCCCGGTGGATGTGGGCAGTGAAGTCTTAAGCCGGTTTACCCAAAAGAGCCGGGACGATATTGATCGCGAGTATGTCAAGAACAGTCTCGGCTCGCGCGAGGCGTATCGAAAGATCGCTCCGCTGATGATGGTGAACCCGGATTGCCTCCAGACGTACGTGTTGAAACGTTCCAGAATAGATCCCTTTTTTGGACGTTTTGTTTTCCGCAGGCCAATGAATTATGCGGCCGCTGCGGAACCTGTAAAACTAAAATATTAAACGACTATCGCCTGATGTATGAAAAAATCATTTACATCGGCGATGGACATTCCGATATTTGTCCTTCAAGATGCGCCGATCTGGTTTTTGCAAAAGACGTGCTTTTGCGGACGTGCGAGGAAGAGCGAACAACGCCTTACCGGCCGTTTAGCGACTTCGAGGAGATTTCCGAATATCTGAAGAAGAACTTTTAAAGGCCGGGATGATTGCGGCCACCTATTCTTCCGTCAGGGGATTTTGCCATGAGCATATCAAAAAAAATTAAAGCATCTATTTCGCATTCTTCCATGATCCGCAAAATGTTCGAGGAAGGAAACGTCCTGAAAAAAAAGCACGGCGTGGACAATGTCTATGATTTCAGCCTGGGGAATCCCAATGTGGATCATCCGCGGGAGTTCAAGCGGGAGCTGATCAAAGTCGCCGACCAGGAAATCTTCCTCAAGCATGGCTACACGCCCAACGCGGGCTATCCGGAAACACGTCAGGCCGTGGCAAAAAAAATCAGCAGGACGACCGGATTGAAAATAGGCGCCGATCATGTGGTGATGTCCTGCGGCGCGGGTGGAGCGCTCAATGTGATTTTAAAGTCTCTTCTGGATCCGGGAGATGAAGTCATCATCTTCAAGCCTTTCTTTGTTGAATATCCCTTTTACATTGAAAACTATAACGGTGTTGTGAAGTATGTGCCGACAAAACCTGATTTTTCCCTGGATATGGAAGCCATTACCAAAGCAGTCAACCGGAAGACAAAAGCTATCATCATCAACTCGCCCAACAATCCGACCGGCCGGGTATACAGCAAAAAGAATATTGCGGATCTTGTCCGTCTGTTGAAAGAAAAGGAGAAAAAACTCAAAAAACCCATTTACCTGATTTCTGACGAAGCTTACGCGGAAATCCTTTTCGACGGCATCGCACTGCCCTCCCTGTTAAAGACATACGCCGACAGCATCATCGCTTATTCCTATTCCAAGACGCTGTCTCTGCCGGGAGAGCGCATCGGGTATATCGCCGTCAACCCGAAGATCCATGAGGCTGATGATCTGGTTACCGCGCTGATTTTATGCACGCGGATCATGGGGTTTGTCAATGCGCCGGCGCTGATGCAGCGGATTGTCGCCAATCTTCAGCACATTACTGTGGACGTGAACATCTATCAGAAAAAACGTGATCTGCTCTGTGATGGACTGGCCAGGGCCGGTTATCAATTTGTCAAACCGCAGGGTGCGTTTTATCTGTTTGTGAAAAGCCCTATCCCCGATGATGTGGAATATGTCGGGATGCTCTTGAAACACAATATTCTTGTTGTCCCCGGAAGCGGTTTCGGCTGCCCCGGCTATTTCCGGATCGCTTTTTGCGTGGATGACGCAACCATCATCAAATCCATGCGCGGATTCGACGCAACCATCAGGCAATGCCCGAAACCCTATTCGTCGAAGCCTGTGCGGCGGGTCAGTAAATAATGTTGCCAATCTCTTCTATCAGTTGATGGAGCCTTTTGGGGGAGACAGGGTAGGG
>PHBN01000385.1 GCA_002840635.1 Deltaproteobacteria bacterium HGW-Deltaproteobacteria-1 | reverse complement strand
ATCAAGCACATCATTCATCTGCTTGATGGAACCGGAAGCTTCCTTGACGCCGACAATATTTTTAATTTTTGACAGCCGAAATATCAATTCCGGCGACATATTTACCCCCGTCCTCCCCGGAATGTTGTAGGGAATAACCGGGATCGGCACATTTTGAGCAATAAGTTCAAAATGCTGATAGAGACCTTCCTGTGTCGGTTTGTTGTAGTAAGGGCAGGCGATCAGAGCACCGTCCGCGCCGGCCTCATATGCGTGTTTGGTCAGACGAAGCGCTTCCGCCGTGCTGTTCGATCCTGTCCCGGCGATCACGGGTACCCTTTTTTTCACAGCGTCAATGGTGATCTCAATCACCCGGTCATGTTCATCATGAGTCAGGGTAGGTGATTCCCCGGTTGTTCCGCAGGGCACCAGTCCGTCGATGCCGCCCGCGATCTGAAATTCAATGAGTTCCCTCAGAACTTTTTCATCCACCTTTCCGTCTTTAAACGGGGTTACCAGAGCGGTTATGGCTCCTCGAAACATAACAATATGCCTCCTGAAATTTTGTTTATTTCATATCTGCTTCTATGGCCTGCGATTCGCTGCAGACGTCAGCCTCATCACAAAGCTTTAAGCGGTAGCTGTATGTCTGGTCTTTTTCTGCAAGGGAATCGGTAAAACTGTATTCTCTTTTCTTACGGTCATCAACTCTGAACTGTCCGATTTTTTCAAATGTCCTCGGACAGTCTTTGCAGGCATTTCCAGGACTGCCCAGCCGGCTTCTCTCGATGCCAATATAACTGGTCCTGCCGGCAGGATCGTTCAGAGTCCAGGTCAGCACGATGGTATTCTCATCGGGCTTCGCTGTCAATTCCTGCACAACCGGCATCTGCAAAGCAGCAGTCAACAGTGGTTCAGGATTGGCTTTCAATCCGCAGCCGGCAAGCAAAAGAACCAGGACCACACCCCATAATGTTTTATTTTTTACCGAACTTTTTTTCAAATTCCCGTATCCTTTCCTTTACAGTCGATGTCGCCGTTCCGCCGCGATGCCTGCGCGCATTGACGGAATTCTCCAGTTTTATTCTGGGCATGAGGTCTTCTTTAAATCCCGCATGAAATTTCTGATAATCCTTCAGCCCCAAATCGGCAAACGTCTTTTTACTTTTGACGCAATAGGCAACGATTCGGCCAACGATTTCATGCGCCCGGCGAAAAGGGACCCCCTGCTGGACCAGATATTCAGCCACATCCGTCGCCGTGGAAAAACCGCCGCCCGCCGCTTTACGCATTCTTTCTGATTTAAACGTTGTATGGGCCAGCATTTCCGTAAAAATGACGACACAGTTCCGAACGGTGTCCACCGAGTCAAAAAGAGGCTCCTTGTCTTCCTGCAGGTCATTCATCGGAAGACCACAACACCAGATCCTCGCAGAATCGGCTCAAATGCATCATGGTGAGTGAAGCCGCAAAAATAAATTCCGCAATATAGTCCCTGTCCGCCACCGTGTCCATACTGTTCGCGCTCACACCCGGGAAGTTGAGAAGTTCTGCGGTCCGGTTGCGGTCAATCGGCAGTCCGGTTCCCGCCAGCGCCGCGGAACCGAGCGGCAAAATGTTGAGCCTCTTTCCGCAGTCTGCAAACCTCTGCTCATCGCGGACAAACATTTCCACAAATGCCAGAAAATAATGGGATAAAAGCACCGGCTGCGCCTTCTGCATATGCGTGTATCCAGGCATAATGGTTTTAATCTCGCTTCCGGCCATTTTCACCAGCTGCTTCTGCAGGGCGGCAAGCAGTCCCGCAATGGCCTGAATCTCCCTGCGCAGAAAAAGCCGTACATCCAGAGCAACCTGATCGTTGCGGCTGCGCGCGGTATGCAGTTTCCCGCCCGCATCACCAATCCGGCGGATCAGCTCTTTTTCAATGGCCATGTGAATATCTTCATCGGCCGGGTCAAAAACAAACCCGCCCTTTTCCATATCGAGCAAAATACTTTTCAGACCGCGGACAATTGCCGCGGCTTCCTTCCGTGCGATGATTCCCGAATCGGCCAGCATCGTCGCGTGGGCAATGGAGCCCTCGATATCGTATCGATACAACCTCGAATCGTAATGCAGCGAACAGGTAAATCTCTCGACGCTTTTGGCCGTGTCCTGTTCAAAGCGTCCCGCCCATGGTTTTTTTCTTGCCGCCATGCAGTTGATCTCCGCGCTATCAGGGTTTGTTTTTCAATACATTTTGAATCCGCAACCTCAGACCATTGAGACGGATAAATCCGGTCGCGTCCTTCTGGTTATAGACCTGATCCTTCTCAAATGTGGCAAATGCTTCGCTGTACAGCGAGTTCGGCGATTTGCGTCCGACAACGGTGCAATTG
>PHBN01000384.1 GCA_002840635.1 Deltaproteobacteria bacterium HGW-Deltaproteobacteria-1 | reverse complement strand
CCTGGACTAGAAAAGCCGCAGTCAATACGGCAAGCGCCGGCTATTTCAGCGTGGACAGGACTATCGAAGATTACAACCGGATGATCTGGGGGCTCGATTCCATTTAAAAGATGAAAAGGATGGCGGGTGATGCTGATCAATTACAGAAGGGAAATGCTGCATGATTCATCGCTGTATGAATTCCGTGATCCGGTCGGGGCGCTGGCCGCCGGTATGCCGGTTACCCTGCGCTTCCGGGCAAGGCTGGAGAACGTAGAGAGCATTTATCTGTTTTTGTTCGGCGAAGGGCACCGCGAGGATCATCTCATGCTTCAGTCGGGCGAATACTGGCAGGTGCAGATAAGCACACCAATCATGTCCGGTGTGTACTGGTATTATTTTACGGTCAAAGTCGGCGGCAAACTCTGCTATTATGGTGCCAAAGGGGGGCGCACGGGAGGGATGGGCTGTGTCTATAGCGCGCCTCCGCCCGCGTATCAGCTTACGGTATACGATGCCGGTTTCGAGGTCCCCTCATGGTTTCAGAAGAGCGTGATGTACCAGATCTTCCCTGATCGATTTCGGCGCAGCAATGACCGGACGGCAGAAAAAGGCATCGAGTATCACCGCTCCAGGGGCCGGCGCGTTCTTTATCACGAAAAATGGGAAGAAAAGCCACTTTTTGCTCCGCTGCCGGGGGAAAAAAACTACAATCCCTGCGATTACTTCGGAGGGACACTGAAGGGCATCGAAGAGTCCCTCGAATATTTACAGGGACTCGGTGTGAGTGTCGTGTATTTGAACCCGGTGTTTGAAGCGGCCTCCAACCATCGCTACAACACCGCCGACTACTTCAGCATCGATCCGGTTCTGGGCACTGTTGACGATTTTGAGTCGCTGTGCCGGAAGGCGGCCTCCATGGGTATCCGCATTATTCTGGACGGTGTTTTTTCGCACACCGGTTCCGACAGCATCTATTTTAACCGTGAAAAAACATACGACGGGCCGGGCGCCGCAAACAGTCCGGAATCGGAGTATTACCCGTGGTATACGTTTGAGCATTATCCCGACCGCTACCGCTGCTGGTGGGGATTTACATCACTGCCTGAGGTCAATGAACACGAGCCGGGCTGGCAACGGTTTGTGATTGAGAACGAAGACAGCGTCATCCGGCACTGGCTCAGGACCGGAGCAAAGGGGTATCGTCTGGACGTGGCCGATGAAATTCCCGACGACATGCTGTCCATGATGTATCGGGCGGCGCGTGAGACGGATCCGGAATCGGTGATGATCGGCGAAGTCTGGGAGGATGCGACAACGAAATACAGCTATGGCGCCAGGCGAAATTACGCGCTGGGAGGCATGCTCGATTCCGTAACGAATTACCCGCTGCGCAATGCTGTGATCGGTTTCCTGACCGGGGCCTCGGATGCCGGTGATCTGAAAAACGTGCTGGTGGATCAGGCGGCCAATTATCCTCGTCCAATGTACTATGCGCTGATGAATCTGCTGTCTTCCCATGATGTGGAGCGGGTGCGTACCGCACTCAGTGTTCGTATCGATCCTCATGAGCTTTCACGGGAGCAGCAGGCCTCGTTCATCATCAGTG
>PHBN01000067.1 GCA_002840635.1 Deltaproteobacteria bacterium HGW-Deltaproteobacteria-1 | reverse complement strand
GGTGAAAAGGAAAAAAGGTTGAAGTGCCACCACAACCATTTTCAGCTTTAACGAAACGATTAAAAGAAGATACTTGACATCTTCCTTAGAAGAGGAAGAGCATCATGAGATAAATCTATCATTAATGTTTTAATTTTCGGAAATGGTCACTTCTTGCATCATTTTGTTACGTATAGCACCTACGAGTCCACAGAAATGCGACTCCTGCAAAAAAATGAATACGGTTTGTAATGTGGCATCCGAAGCCACTTATTTCTTGTCCAGTTCGCGCCTGACAGCTAGACCCAGCCGTTCCAAGGCATAGGGCTTTCTTACATAAGCACCCGCGCCTAATCGATGCGCTTTCTTGACCCGGTCAGTCTCCGAGAAACCGCTGACGATGACGGCCTTTTGACCAGGATAAAGCTCAAGAATCTCTTTGTACATATCAAGTCCATCCATACCCGGATCCATGATCATGTCCAATACTAGAATATCTGCTCTGTTTGCTTTGAGATATTCGACAGCCGCCTCGCCTGAGGGAACGGATGCTACTTTGTAATTCAATCTGGACAGCATCTCGGACGCCAAATCACACTGGCCCTTCACATCATCAATGACAAGAACGGATTCGCCTTTGCCCATGTAATCAGACAAAGAAACGGGTATCTTTTCATCAGATACCTTCTCCCTCGTTACAGGAAAATAAAGGTCGAAGGTCGTCCCCTTTCCCACCTCGCTCTGAACATCGATATAGCCTTCATGATCCTTCACTGTGCCCCATACCACGGCCAGTCCCAGCCCGGTTCCGCTTCTACCCATTACCTTTTTCGTATAAAAAGGTTCGAAAATATGCCTGATGTCATCGGATGAGATGCCTTCGCCCGTGTCGCTCACCGAAAGCACCACATAGTCTCCTTCATGGACATGATCGTAGCCACTTATTGCCCTGTCCAGATACTGATTGGATGTCTTTATGTTCAGGCAGCCGCCGTCAGGCATGGCGTCGGACGCATTGGATACAAGGTTCATGATTGTTTTATGGAGATGTATCTTGGAACCCATCATGTTTAGGATGTCCGCCTGAAGATCGGCATTAACCCGCATCCGTGGGTTGCATAAAAGTATCCTTTCATATTCTGGCGACTTCAGGAAGTTCATGATGATATCATTTATACGGACTGGACTTCTTGTCTGTACCCCTCTTCTTGCCAGGGTAAGCAGGTCCTGAACGATTTCTGCAGCCCTTTCAGTACCCTTCATGATTTTTTCAACTCGGGATTGAAGAGGACTTGACGTGTCCAGGCTGCTTGCGAGCAGTTCGGAGTAACCAAGGACAACCCCCAGTACATTGTTGAGATCATGGGCAACACCACCGGCCAGCATGCCCAATGATTCCATTTTTTCAGAACGATTCAGTCGTTCCTGCAAAAGACGATTTTCCTCTTCCGCCCGCTTGCGCTCGGTGATGTCCTGGGCCGCGCCCCAGAAGCCAACCGTTTTGCCTGTCGAATCAACATCGGCCTGACCATGCACCCACATCCATCCATTGCTTCCGTCTTTTCTTACAGTTTCCAGTTCTAGCGTGTAAGGAATGCCCGTATCTCTAGTGCGGGCCAGGGCCTTGGACAGCCTATCCCAGCTTTCAGGGGTAAACAGTTTCATATGCTCGGCATAGGGTGGAGGAGGAAGCGACGGATCAAATCCATACATGTTGTAGAGTTCTTCCGTCCAAACGACCTTATTGGTTGCCACGTCCAGACGCCAACTGCCGACATGGGCAATCCGCTGTGATTCTTTTAGATCCTTCTCGTTCCTCCGTAGCGTCTCCTCCGCCCGCTTGCGGTCGGTGATGTCTTGGCATATGACCTGAAACTGCCTTTTACCGTCCCATTGTATTTCTTTGCGTAAGACTTGGAGATGGCGGACTTCTCCAGTTTTCCTGACGATACTGATTTCGTATTCGGATAAGAGATCATCACCCCGTTTTCTTTTTTCCTTTCTTGTCTGGTGCTCAGCAAAACACTCCGGGGTATAACGCTTTTCCGTGGGAGTTATTTTATATTCCTCAATGCTGTCATAGTCATGCATATCCAGAATCGCTCGATTGGCATAAACAGTTTTGCCTTCTTCCGTCACTATGCGCACTCCCAGCGGGGATTCATCCAGAGAACGGCGGAAGTTCTCTTCAGCTTGGATTAGTGCCTCCTCTGCATCTTTCTCTTTCGTAATATCTTCTGATACTCCCTCAATCCAGCCTTTTTCGGAAACAATCCTACCTGCAAAGCGCATCCACATGATGGAATCATCGTTACGCCTGAACCGTGCTTCGAAATTACTAAAATGGCCATGTTCTCTCAGGAGGGAAATCATTCTTTCTCGATCTTTGGGGTCAACATACCTTTCTGCAATGTTGAAAGGTTTAGACAAAAGCTCCTCCCGATCTCTATATCCAATGAACCTGGCTACACAATCATTGACATCCAGGATCAAGCCGGTATTAATAGCCGTTCGAAATAATCCCGTTTGAGCGTTCAAGAAGATGTTCCTGTAAGTTTCTTCTGCGGCTTTAAGCGCTTCATCCGCCTTCTTGCGCTCGGTGATATCAAGACTAAGCACAGCAATTGACGTAACAAGCCCTTTGGCGTCAATAACAGGAGTATAATTTACTTGTATCCAACGCTTTCCTGAAACAAGAGCAAAGGTGTTTTCGTAAGAAATCGATTTACCCAATCTAACTTCTTCGATATATTTCATGGCGAATTTATAATTTGCTTCCCCAATAACATCCTTGATATGCTGTCCGATAATTTTTTCTCGAGGTATCCCAAATGATTTTTCAAATGTGTCATTCACGAATTCATACTGCAATGTATTTGCGTTGACGTAAGCAATATTCCCAGGGATAGTGGAAGCAAGATTCAAAAATTTGTCATTGTTTTCCTTTAGTGTCTTCTCCTCCTGCTTGTGCTCTGCGTCCGATTTTTCCAGTTCCTGGATTCTCTTCTTAAGGGATGAAATCTCTTCGAGCAGTTCCTGGTTAGCTTTGGATAGATCGTTCATCTGAGGTTTCTCCATCGTTTTGAATGGAATATATTGGAAACAAAATAGACGATATTTACAGCGATAATGATCTCTTGTGATAACTAACAGATATCCATTGAACCGTCAAAGGCAAATTAGCTCTTCAAACTGATTACCACTTGATATTAGCAGTTTTCTCCGATTCGGCTTGGTTGCTGATTTCAGGAAGGCAGCCGCCGTTCGCATCTTTCATCCCATACTTTGTGGATGATTCTGAAAAAATAATAGGGTCGCCTATTGCTGACGCCACCTACTAAGTCTCAGTAGTGGGAAGTTGTCAGAATTGGAGATTACCATTTGTAATCATGTTTATTCTGTGGGATTGGTTTCTCCACTTTATTTAATCTGATAGCCTTTCTCCCGAAATAATTTCAGGCAGGCATCCACGACATCGGGATCATACTTAGATTCACGATAGACTTTTATTTCATCAAGGGCCTGCTTTAAAGAAAAGGCATTTCGTAAGGCCATATTAGAAGTCAAGTCTTCAAGAGCATATGCAACGGCTAGGATTCTGGCTTCGATTAGAATATCATTCCCATTGAGCCCCCGGGGAAATCCGGATCCATCGTAACATTCACAATGCTGCAGGACAATATCAGTGACCGGCCATGGGAAATCAATTTTTTCTAAAATGTCATAGCTCATCTGCGGGTAATCGCGATACATGGACAGACGAAGTCCTGTCAACTGTCCCGGATCATGAATGACGCTAATAGGCATACTCGTAAGGCCGATGTCATAGACGTATGCTGCCAAACAAGCTCCCTCTATCGAGAAGTCGGCAAGTCTCATTTCCCTGGCGATGGCTTGCACAAATTCAGCGACCCGCCGGTGATGACCGGGAGTATATGGTCCGCGCAATTCTATTGCTCCAGAGATGCTTTCGATCGTCCCCCTGTAGCATTTTGCCAGGCAGTCCAGATAATCTTTGATTTCTTTATCTAGCCTGTGCTTGTGGAGCGCCATCTCGATATTTGCGTATAGTTCATTCTGCTTGAAAGGTTTGACCAGATAACCGAAAGGCTTTGTCTGTTTTGCCCGTTCGATATATTCCTGATTTGTATAAGCGGTTAGATAAATGACCGGGATATCGAACTGTGAAGTAATCAATTCGGCAGCTTCAATGCCGTCCATTTTACTCTTTAATACAACATCCATCAGGATCAGGTCGGGTCTATCCTCTTCCACATTCCTGATGGCCTGTGCTCCCGTCGCTGCCGTTGAGCAAATCATGTACCCGAGATCCTTCAGATTATTGCAAAGCTGATCGGCAACAATCCATTCGTCTTCCACGACCATGATCTTATCACTTTTCATGCTTTTCATAACTACATCCCCTCTCTCAAATTATAAAGGAAATTTGATCCGTATTTCTGTTCCAGCATCCCTTCCAACCTCTATTTGACCGTCAAGCTGATTCTTTACCAGCCCGTTCACCAGATACAATCCCACAGACCGGGGTTGGTGGACATCAATACTGTCCAGCAGGCCCAAGCCATTATCACGGACAACGATTTCTATTTCTGTGTTTTCCGTTTCGCGTATGATAATCTGTAATTCACCATGTCTATCTCCGGGAAAGGCATGTTTAAGCGTATTGGAAACCAATTCGTTCAAAACCAAGCCGCAGGGAATCGCTTTGTTAATATCCACATAAACATCGCCGTCTGTTTGAATAAGCAGATATATTTTCCCTGGATTGATTTTGTACGTTTCAAATAAATCCTCTGACAGGGTTTTCACATAACCAGCCAGATCGATTCTTGCGAAATCCTTTGCCCCGTAAAGTTTTTCATGTACCAATGACATGGCATGGATTCGGCTCTGGCTCTCGTGGAAGATTTTCCTCCGCGCCGGATTCCCCGTTGATCTTGCCTCAAGAGCGAGAAGGCCGGATATCACCTGCATGTTGTTCTTTACCCGGTGATGGACTTCACTGAGGAGAAGCTCTTTTTCTTGAAGGGATACATGAAGCTGTTCCTCTGCCTGCTTGCGGTTTGTGACATCGCGAACAATAGCCTGGAGGTAGTATTTCCCCGCAGTACTGTAAGTATTCAGGCTGACCTCTGCATCAAATAGAGTTCCATCGTAACGACTATGTTTCCATTCAAAGAACTGCTTCTGACCTCTGAGCGCTGCTTTGATCTTCTCCTGTGCTTTCTCCAGGGATTTCCTACCATCAGGTTGAATGTCCGGAGAGAACCGGTAAGGAGGCTGCCCGATGATCTGTTCCCTAGTACAACCGAACATTTCCAGGGTCTTTAGATTGCAGTCAATAAAGATGTTCTGATCCATCAAGAAAATAGCATCGCTGGCAGACTCGAAAAGGGTCCGGAACTTGGACTCACTCTCCCTTATCTCTTCCTCTGCCAGCTTGCGGTCGGTGATGTCGTGAATTGTTCCTGAGATTCGAATTGGCGATCCGTCTATATGACGTTTTGTTATCTTCCCTCTACCATGAACCCACTTCCATTCGCCTGTTGCCGTGCGCATACGGTGATCTGTCTCAAACACGGGCATGCGATCTTCAAGATGAGCTTTAATCCTTTCTTTAACTCGAGGAACGTCGTCAGGATGAGTCATTTCATCCCAAAAATAACTTTGGGAAGGAATATCCTCTTTTTGGTAACCGAGAATTTGTGCCGCTCTTTCATCTACTGTACCTGACATGGTTGTAAGATATAATTCCCACATACCCATTTCTGCCCCCGTAAGTGCCATTTTCAGCTTTTCTTCGCTTTCCAATAGCGCTTCTTCCGCCTGCTTGCGGTCTGATTCAGATTGATCCAGTTCCGTAATTCTCTGTCTCAGAGAAGTCAGTTCCTGAATCAATGCCTGCTTTGTCTTGGATCGATCATTCATCGGGTTGCCCCTTGTTAAGATGATCTGTGAGATTGGAGAGGCAATGAGTTATGAGCTACGCGAGGGTGAGAGTCCTCAGTCGGACTCTTGAAAAGCAACAACGCTAAAAGAGGTTTTTGTCAAGTGAAATTTTTCGTGGTTCGATGTCTGTCTGGCGTAAATAGTGTTTATTACAGATTGAAAGAAAGCATGTTCGTGAAAAATCTTAAATGCTCACTAACAGGAAGAACATCCTACAAACAAACGGAAAAAACTAATGAAGTTTGTTGATTGCCAATGGAAATAAACTATACGGTTCACCGAATTCCAACCTAATTCATTTCTGATGGCAGAAGAGGATTGTCAGGCCCTTATCCCGAACAGGTGCGCAGCCTTTCATTAAATTCATCGGAACTGAACCGGTATTCCTGAGTGCCATAGCACTCTACGGAAAAGGAGGCACAAACGCTGCCAATCCTGGCGCACTCTTGGATATCCTTACCCTGTACCAGGCCGCTGATCTGCGTGGCTGAGTAATGCCTTTTTATCTAACCCTGTCTTACTCAGGATCAGTTCCAACTCATAATCATTGGTGATCAGAATCCGGCACCCATCTATCGCCTGGATCAGGTCTTGCGCTTCCAGCATAGGCAGTGCTTGCCCCGGGTCGAAAATATAGCTGATCCCCTTTGCCTTGCAAGCACGCGGATAGTTCACCATGTCATCAAGATTGCCCGGTGAGATGATGAGGAAGGTGTCTTTCGGGTCGAGCTTGTTAAAATCCAGGGCAGAGGTATACTTCATGGCGCCCGGGTGGAATCCGGTTATCTGGTTGTCTGCCTGATCGGTGGTTATGTAGGCGCTTGCAGTGAAATCGTCCTCGATGATGCGGATGGATTCGGTAGAGATTCCCTTTTTAGCCAGCCCTTCAAAATACCGCTGGTAATCATGGCCGATAGAGGCAGAGATGACTGGTTTCTCGCCCATCAGGGTTAGCGCATAGGCGATGTTACCAGCGGTGCCCCCGAATTTCTCCATCAGGCCGTTCACTTGGAAACAGATGTTCAAGACATGTATCTTATCGGGAAGGATGTGGTCTGAGAAATGTCCGGGAAAGTCCATAATCCTGTCGTATGCCAAAGATCCTGAAACAATGATTTTCATAGCTGTACCCCTTCAAATTATCTCTACTGTACTATCGGCAAAATGAACCAGCCACTCATATGCGCTGGGTTCGTCGGATTCGAATTTCGACATGTGTGCATCTTCTATGACGCGCTCATGGTTGATCATGC
>PHBN01000383.1 GCA_002840635.1 Deltaproteobacteria bacterium HGW-Deltaproteobacteria-1 | reverse complement strand
AAAGCCGCTGTTCTGATGCCTGACGAACCTGTGGTCCGCTTTAATCTGGCGGCAGCCTATGAAAAAAGAAAGATGTCGGACGAAGCCGTAAGGGAGTATTTGCATGTTTTGAAAATAAATCCAGAGGATGCGGATGCCCTGGAGCGTGTGGCAGACCTGATGTTCAAAAGCAAAAAATATGATCAGGCCGTTCATTATTATGAAAGGCTGGGCAAAAAATATCCGCAAAAGGCATCGATCTTCGCCAAAATGGGTTTTGCCTTCGGCGAAATGAATCAGTATGCCCGATCGGCTGAAAATTACGAAAAGGCAATCCGGCTGGGTGCAAAGGATCAGACGATGTATAATAATCTGGCCTATGCCCGCAGGAAGATGGGGAAAGAAAAAGAAGCGTTGCGCCATTCTGACAAAGCCTCTCCCGGGAGTAAAAAAACAGCACAAGCACTTGCCGGCGACCGTCTGAAGGGGAGCAAGGCTCGGCGGGAGATAGAGCATTCTAATCAGTCCTCTTTATATGTCAGCCGGGGACAGGTCTATGCCGAGAAGAAAAATTGGGATATGGCGATTGTCAATTATTTAATAGCCCTGAGATATGAAAAAAAAGATGACGAAATATACGCCAGGCTGGGAAACGCTTATGAAAAGAAGGGACTTTACCAGAAAGCTTTGCAGGCGTATAGAAGGAGAAAATGATGAAGCAGGTGAAACTCCATAATTTTTCAATTGGCGGACCGGCAGGATTTGTTTTGATTGCCGGTCCCTGTGTCATTGAAAATGAAGCAGAGGCCATGGAAATAGCCGTATATCTGAAGCAATTGACTTCAAAACTGGAAATTCCATTCATCTTCAAAGCGTCCTATGACAAAGCCAACCGGACATCGATTAATGCTTACCGGGGGCCGGGCGCGCAGGAAGGCCTGGCCATTTTGAAAAAAATCAAGGAAAAAACTGGTGTTCCCGTTCTTTCCGATGTGCATCGTTTTGAGGAAATTGAGGCGGCGGCCGATATTCTGGATGTGATGCAGATACCGGCCTTTTTGTGCCGTCAGACAGACTTTGTGGTTGAGGTTGCGAAAAAAGCGCGTGTGATCAACATTAAAAAAGGGCAGTTTCTTGCTCCCTGGGATGTATCCAATGTCCTTGACAAGATCAAATCCGCTGGGAATGAGAATATTTTAATTACAGAGAGGGGCGCGTCCTTCGGATATAATAACCTTGTTTTTGATGTAAGGGCTTTGCCGATCATGAGGGCGATGGGGTACCCGGTCATCTTTGACGCTACGCACTCCGTGCAGCTGCCGGGAGGTGCCGGCACCTCTTCAGACGGTCAGCGGGACATGGTGCCATACCTGGCGCGGGCTGCGGTGGCAGCGGGTGTGGATGGAATTTTTATGGAAGTCCATCCGGACCCGGAGAAAGCTCTTTGCGACGGGGCCAATTCGCTTTATCTTAATTCGCTGGAAGGCCTGTTGACAACGTTGAAGCAGATTGATGAGATGATAAAAGCTAAAAGCTAAGGGCTCATGCGGGGCAGGGTGAAAAGACAGCCTGTTCATGGAGGTTATGTTGGAGAAGAAAATTCAGGAAAAACTTAAAAAGATAAAAATGCTGATTCTGGACGTGGACGGAGTGATGACCGACGGCAGAATTATTATGGACGGAGAAGGTCTCGAAACAAAAAACTTTAATGTCCGTGACGGTCACGGGCTGGTGATGATTCAGCGCTATGGCATACAGGTTGCCATTCTTACCGGCCGGACATCGGCTGTGGTGGATCACCGGGCCCGTGATTTAAAAATCACCGAGGTGTACCAGGGGGCGTTAAACAAGAAGGAAATCTTCGCGCAAATTCTTCAAAAGAATAATTTGACGCCGGAGGTGATTGCTTACGTGGGGGATGACATTGTCGATATCCCCGTGTTGAAATTGGCCGGCTTTTCCGCAGCCGTTGCCGACGCGATGGATTTGGTGAAAAAAACGGTTGATTATGTTACGGTCAACAGGGGTGGGCAGGGAGCGGTGAGGGAAATATGCGAGATGCTGCTCATGGCTCAGGAGCGCTGGCCTGAAGTTGCCAACCGGTATGATTTTACAGACCTCATTGAATTGTAAACGTTGGGTACGTGAATGACACTTGCCTGGATTTACCTGCTCATTGCCGGCATTCTGGAAATCGGCTGGCCGCTGGGCTTTAAACTGTCTCAGACCACATCGCACAGGACGGTCTTCATCCTGATGGCGGTGATTTGCATGGCCCTGAGCGGATTGTTTCTG
>PHBN01000382.1 GCA_002840635.1 Deltaproteobacteria bacterium HGW-Deltaproteobacteria-1 | reverse complement strand
GAAAACCGGATTTTTGCAAAAATCGGCCTGGAATTAATCACGGAAGGCAAACGTCCCGGCATAAAGGCACTTAAGGAAGTAAGCGGCATTGACGGACAACTGATCGATTCCTTTAAAGCATCCTTTTGCCTGATCCCCAGAATCAATGCCGCGGGCCGCATCGCTTCACCTTTGGACGCAGTTCATCTTCTTCTGTCAGAGAATCTGGATGAAGCCAGACCGCTTGCGGAAAAACTGGATTTACATAACCGCAGGCGTCAGGCTATGGAAAGAGACATCCTTAACGAAATTCTCGGTGAACTGGGGACAAATCCTGACCTGGAGAATATGAACTCTCTGGTCTTTTCGTCTGAAAAATGGCATCCGGGGGTTGTGGGCATCGTCGCCTCGCGTCTTGTGGATCTTTTCAGCCGGCCGACCTTTGTCATCAGCCTTAAAGACGGCGTGGGCAAAGGTTCCGGACGAAGCGTGTCTGATTTTAACATCCATAAAGGATTACAGCAGTGTGCGTCACTGCTTTTATCCTACGGAGGTCACTACCGTGCAGCGGGAATTTCCATAAAAGAGGATGATATTGACGAATTTGCCTGTACGCTGGATGAAATCATCCGGAATTCGGTTCAATCCTCGGAAATGGTTTCTCAAACCTTTATTGACACGGAATGTCAGCTTCGGGACATCAACCTTGATCTTGTCCGGCAAATCTCCATGCTTGCCCCCTTCGGTTGCGATAATCCGGAGCCTGTGCTTTGTGTTCGCAACATCAAAGTCACTTCGCCTGCGGTTGTCGGAAACAATCATCTCAGAATGCACCTGGTCTCGAGTGAAGCGTCCTGCAATGCCATTTGGTTTGGCATGGGTAGATATCTTGGAGCCGTGAATGGTGCAAACCTTGATGTGGTTTTCTCCCCGCAGATTAATTACTGGAACGGATCGTCCGACATTCAGCTGAAGATGAAGGATGCCGTTATTCTTTCATAAAGAAAGGATCATCCATGGACAAAGCAACAAAAGCAGCCCTGTATAGTGCTCTCCTTGCCTGGTCGGTGGTTCGTGCCGGTTCCGCCATTATTCAAGCGGCTCCCTTCAAAAAAGGAACGGTCCAGGTGGCTGACATCATCCGGGTATCGGCTGATGCCCTGAAAGCGGTCGATCTTTCCTATCTCTTTCTGATGCTGCTTCTTGTTGCCGCTTTATGGATTTTGTCCATCGTTGATGCTTATCAACTTGGGAAAAAAATGGTGACGATCTCTACCACTCGCGGGAATCCAGAATGATCTTCTGATCGGGGAGAATCGTTCCGGCTTCCAAATATTCAACAGCATCAATCTTTACCGTGCAAATCTCCCGGAAAAGTTTTCTGAATTTCTCTTCCCATCCGTCCGTTCCGACGATTCCCCCGGTTCTTTTTTCCAGTCGCAGCGTCAAAACATCCTCGTGTCCCTTACGGCTGACCACAGCCTGGAGTGGCAGATTGTTGAGCTTCTCAGAAATCATCTTCATCTGACTGGGCGCAATGAACAGCCCCCGGACTTTTACCGCGTCACCTACCCTGCCTGCAATGCCAGCCAGCCGGTAGGACGTTCTTCCGCATGAACACTTTTCGGTAATTAGTCGCGATAAATCACCTGTAGCGAAACGAAGCAGAAAGAAAATGTTGTTCAGGCGTGTCACCACAACTTCGCCTAATTCACCCGGCAAAACATTTTTACCTGTCGCGGGATCGACGATTTCCACAATCGTTTCTTCGCAGATGTGCCACCCGGATTTCTGCGGGCATTCATAAGCCACATCACCAACCTCAGTTGCTCCATACATCTGATAGGTATCAATACGGTATTCTTTTTCAAATACCGCCTTCAGCGAAGGCAGCAGCGGTTCAGCGGCAAAGCAGGCTTTTTTGACACAGAAATCTTTCCTGAAATTAAAACCCATTTCTTTGGATTTTTCGATAATGGACATTAAAAAGCTGGGCGTTCCGACATAGGCTGTTACCTTCAAATCCTTTATTAATTGAACCTGAATTTGAGAAGATGATGTTCCGGATGGAACAACCGTCGCACCGACTTTGCGCAGGCCGTTGTGAAAAGTAAGTCCCGCAGCGACGAGATGATAGGAAAAGACGTTCAGGGCAACATCTTTAGGCCCGATGCCTGCCGCAAAGAACGCTCTGGCCCATAAATGATCCGTTTCGGAAAGATGAGGTTCATACACCGGTCCCGGTGAAGTAAAAATACGGTCAATGGCCGCTGTTGAATTCTCCAGTCCTGCGTAGGGGATGTTCCGCATCTCCATTTCCACGAGCTTTTCGCGAGTCGTAACAGGCAAAACTTCCAGGTCTTCACGTGTTCTGATGCGGGAGGGGTTGATTTTGCAGGCATCGAGGATTTTTTTCAGCCGGGCGGATTTTCGATAACCCAATTTGACCATGGCGATGAGCGCCTTGTCCTGTATTTCTTTTCGTTCTTTTAATGAAGATTTTTCTCTTCCGTCAAAATATTTTTTCATTGTTCCCTCTTTCACAGCCACCGCTTGCGCCGGCGATAGGCTTTAACGTCTTTATAAGATTTGGCGATGCCCGAAGCTGCCATTCCCAGATAAAATTCTTTGACATCCGGATTGTCGGAT
>PHBN01000066.1 GCA_002840635.1 Deltaproteobacteria bacterium HGW-Deltaproteobacteria-1 | reverse complement strand
AATGTACAGCTTTTCCGATGCAATACGCAATGAAACAAAAAAAACCAGCACGAAGATCAGCAAATGAAAAAGGGTGAACAACCCCAGCGTTGCTCCGGACAGACAATCAAAGGCAAATCCCATCACGCACGCCAGAGTGATCCCTTTCACTAAATCCAGTCGGAATCCAGCATAGATCACGGCAACCAGGGACAGTTCAAGGGTGAGCCATCCGGAAAAAAAGATATCGGCCAGGGTAATTTGCAATACCACCAGTAAAATTGCGGCAAAGGGCAACAGGATGTAATAAATCATTCTTCCTTCATCTTTCGCTGATCACTTTCCTGTTGTTCGGCCGCTAAAACCATCACCTCCTCCACTGACGACAAATCAGCAAAAGGGGCTACATGGATTTTTAAAAACAATCCGGTACCCATACGGTTTACGTAGCTAACCTTGCCGACAAGAAGTCCTTTGGGGAAAATGTTGCTAAAGCCGGCGGTCACAACTACATCACCTTCTTTGACATCCTGAATTTTGGAAACATACCTGAGCACGCAGCCTAATGTTCCCGCACCACGGGCAATTCCCTGCACACGTGTCCGCTGTATTAAAACATCCACATTAGAATTTTCATCAATCAGCAGCAGGACTTTTGAACTATGCCAGGAAACATCCGTTAATCTTCCGATCAATCCCGGTGAAACAAGGACCGGCATCCCGGGCTTCAGGCCATGCGTTTTCCCCTTGTCAATCCAGAGCGTTTTAGAAACAACAGACAGCTCTTTGCCAATGACCCGCGCGGCAATGAAACGGTGCCCATAAGCGTCCTGCAGGGACAGTAGTTTTTTTAATCTTTGCGCTTCCAGGTTTCCTTCTTTATACAGGATCAATTCCTCCTGAAGCGCGGTAATTTTACTTTTCAGTTTTCGGTTGTCTTCCTCCAGCCCCACCAGGTGAATATAGCGTTTCCAGGCATTTTCCACTCCTGCGACAGACGCATTGAAAACTTTCTGAAAGGGTGTCGCGGCCTCCAGTATCATGTTTTTCAAGACACCTGCACCTGTATCGTACCGTAAATTATACGAAAGAAGAATGAGAGCAGCGGCAATAATTGCACCAGCCAGGATGACGGTCCGATAATTCTTTAAAAACATTTTCTAGGATGACGGTCCGATAATTCTTTAAAAACATTTTCTACCTGATATCTTCCGCCAATGAAAAAAGGATAAACTGTCTGACAAACGAGATCACACCGGAATCGTGACATTTTTTAGTACGTTCAGCTGATCCAGTGCCATGCCGGCACCCCGGGCAACTGCAGAAAGCGGATCATCAGCGATAGTAATGGGAAGGCCGGTTTCTTCCCGAATCAGAACATCAATGTTTTTCAGCAGCGCGCCTCCTCCGGTCAGCACGATACCACGGTCAACAATATCGCCCGCCAGTTCCGGCGGAGCATTTTCGAGAGCGTCTTTAACCGCATCAACAATCAGCGTTACCGGTTCTATAATCGCTTCCCGGATCTCTTCAGAGTTTGTTTCGATGGTCTTGGGAATGCCCGAAATCAAGTCGCGTCCTTTGACATCAATCGTTTTGATTTCGTTCATCGGATAGGCACAGCCGATCTGCGTCTTGATAATTTCCGCCGTGCGGTCACCGATCAACAGGCTGTATTTGCGCTTCATGTACTGAACGATTTCCTCATCAATCTTATCTCCCGCGACGCGCACGGATTTGGCATAAACAATTCCTGCCAGAGAGATGACGGCCACTTCGGTCGTACCACCTCCGATATCGACCACCATGGAACTGGTGGGTTCGGCAATCGGCAATCCCGCGCCTATTGCCGCCGCCATGGGCTCTTCAATCAGATAAATTTCCCGGGCTCCCGCCGACTCCACGGTTTCACGCACCGCGCGGCGCTCCACCTGCGTAATGCCGGAAGGCACAGAAACAATAATCCGGGGACGGACCAGCGACTTGCGGTTATGAACGCAGAGAATAAAGTGTTTCAACATGGCTTCCGTAATATCGAAATCCGCAATGACTCCGTCGCGCATGGGGCGGATGGCTACAATATTTCCAGGTGTACGGCCCAGCATACTCTTGGCTTCATTGCCCACCGCAAGGACCTTTTTCATTCCACGGCTGTCCATGTGAACGGCAACAACGGAAGGTTCGTTTAAAACAATCCCCTTTCCCTTCACATAAACCAATGTATTGGCGGTTCCGAGATCTATCGCCAGGTCATTGGAAAACTTTCCCAAAATATAATCAAACAGCATGTGTCCTCCTGTATTATCATCAATGTATCGTATTTTTATGTATTTTTTGGTCTATATCGTATTTCAGTTGACTAGGCAACGCATTTTTAAAATGTATTTGCATTTTGGAAATGACTGTAAGGTGATTTTATGCTCAAGTTTTTCCGTAAACACGCGCGAGGCTGGTTCATGCTTATCTTCATGGCCATCATCATTTTTGTTTTTGTCCTTTATTTTGGCACAGACAGAGGCGCACAGACAGCCAACGCCATCGCCATCGTTGACGGTGTTGTCATCAGCGAAGCCGATTATTACAATGAATACTCAAAACTGACGGATATGGTGAGAGAGCGATACGGCGGCGCCCTCACAGCGGACATGCTCAAGCAGATGGACCTGAAAAAGGCGGCCTACGACAACATTATCAACCGCCAGATCATCATAGCCAAAGCAAATGATCTAAAACTCAGAATATCCGATAACGAACTGAAAGAATTGCTTACGAACATGCCTGCTCTGCAGACAGACGGAAAATTCGACAGCTACAAGTACAAACAGCTGCTGCGCTACAATAAAATGACCGCCGAAGCATTTGAAGCCGGACAGAAAATCAGCATGGCCGCGGGTAAAATTGAATCCATTATCCTTGAAGGCATCAAGCTTTCTGATCGGGAAGTGCTGGACCTGTACGCCCTGCAAAATCAAAAAATCAATCTTGATTTTATCCAGATCTCTGGCGCCGATGTATCCGGACGTGTCAAGCCGACAACCGCCGATCTCGAAAACTATCTCAAGAAGAACAGCAGCGCCTTCCGCGTTCCAGAACAGGTTAAAGTAAAATATCTGTACTTTGACGCCGACAGGTTTTTTACAGGCGAAGTCAGTTTGTCGGATATCCGGGATTATTACAACCGCACTAAAGAAAATTATAAGGACAAGGACGACAAACCCCTAGGGCTGGAAGAAGCCAAACCGGTGATCATCAAAGAGATAAAGAAAAGCCGCGGAATGCAGAACGCCTATACCCAGGCAAAAACAGCGCACGACACAATCTATCAGGAAGACAACTTTGACGCCTATGCTGCAAAGAATAATCTGAACATTCAAATTACCGATTTCTTCCCCCTGAATCAGCCGCCGCAGGTCTTCTCTTCTGTAAAAGATCTTGCAAAAGAGCTGACGGGCCTGGAAAAGAAAGACATCGCCAAAGTTCTGACAGCCGACAACGGCTACTATGTCATTCGCCTGGAAGATAAAAAAGCAGCCTACACACCTGAATTGAAAACCATTGAAAATTCAGTAATGCAGGGCTATCTGAAGGCCGAACAGGATAAAATCGCCTCTGACGATGCAACGACCATACTCGCAAGGCTTCAAAAAGGCGAACCCCTTGAAAAAGTGGCTGCTGAAAAAGGCTACCAGATCCAGGAAACCGGGTTATTCCAACCCGGCAATACCATTCCTAAACTCGGCTCGCATCCGGAAGCCATGGAAAAACTTCTGTCTCTTTCCCCGGGTCATCCCTATCCGGAAAGTCCGCTTAAGCTCAATAACTCATATGTCATCTTCAAACTCAAAGAGATAAGCGCTCTAGACATGAATGATTTTGAAGCTAAAAAAGAGACGTACCGGAAAATGGCGATAAATCTAAAACGAGAGGAAGCAATGAAGGCGTGGATGGAAGGAAACAAAGCGGAAATGATCAGGGAAAAACGGCTTAAAATCAAAAAGGAAGCAAAAGATTTATAGCAGGCACGTCCGCCATTCTATGCTCAATGATTCCAATGATCAACATAAAAAAAGGGAAGAACGATGAAATCGTCTTCCCTTTTTAAATTATGGTGGAGATGAGCGGGATCGAACCGCTGGCCTCTTGAATGCCATTCAAGCGCTCTCCCAGCTGAGCTACACCCCCATTTTCGGCATCTGGATTTGAGAGGCCCCTTAACACGGGCATTCGCCGATTGGCGCCCGTGCCGGAGTGGTGAAACTGGTAGACGCAGGGGACTCAAAATCCCCCGCTCGCAAGGGCATCTCGGTTCGATTCCGAGCTCCGGCACCAGAATTAAATCTCATCATTTTTTCATTGATATCGCCTTGTGATTCCTCAGGAAATTGACAAATATTTTATGATGCAGCCGGAAGTCAAACTGTTTTAGATAAATGAGGAAGAGTTCGCGCTCAATCCTGCATGATACGACAGGAATTTCACAAAGGGTTTTCTGGGCCAGTTCCCGTGCCACCGCATGGATGGAGATGACGGAAACACCAAGTCCTGCGACTACCGCTTCCTTGACGGCCTCGGAACTGCCCATCTCGCCGCAGATGTTCAGCTGGGACATGCTGATCGATTTATTGTCTTTCAGATATTTTTCAAACACGTCGCGCGTCGCCGACCCTTTTTCCCTGAGCACGAAAGGCTCCTGCAACAACTCGGAAAGATTGACCGCCGCCTTTTTCACCCAGTGGTGGTTTCCGGGAGCAACCAGGATCAGGCGGTCATTCCAGAGCGGCTCGGCAACCAGTTTTCGATTGAGGGGTTTTTTCCCGATGCAGCCGATTTCCACTTCATGATCAAGCACCATGTTCATGACTTCTTCACTGTCTTCCATCTTCAGGAAAACCCGGATATCCGGATGAGCTTTTTTCAATTCGCTTATGGCTTTCGGCAGAATATAGGTTGCCGGAATGGTGCTTGCACCGACATAAATATCGCCGCCCGCATTTTCTTGCATTTGCTGTATTTTCTCACAGGCCTCTTGACGCAAACGGACCATTCGCTGTGCGTATTCATAAAGGACCTTTCCCTCCGGGGTCAGGGAAATTCCGGCATTGCTGCGGTTCACCACTTTGACGCCCATGCTGTCTTCGATGTTGCGGATGTTCTTGGTGAGCGCCGGCTGAGTCAGAAGCATGCTTCGGGCAGCCCGGCTGAAGCTTCTCTGCTCAACCAGGGCAATCAGCGCCTCCAGCTGCTGAAGGGTCAGATTCTTTAACCGGTCATTTGTCATGGTTGATTTTATAACACAAATATTCTCCGGCAACAAAGGCTATATAAGGCAAAACAGGCACGATAATCTTTTACAAATATTTTAGTAACGACTCTTGGGTGATTGTGATACTATTTGCCGGCAAAAAACGCTTCCGGAAACAGCCGGACGAAATTATCTATAAAAAGGAGGATTTATGAAACTTGCGGATATGTTTTCACTGAAAGGAAAAGTCGCACTGGTGACAGGCGGCGGCCGGGGAATTGGAAAATTCATTGCCACGGGGCTTGCGGAAGCGGGCGCCGATATCATACTGACATCCCGTAAAATGAAAAATCTCGAAGCAACAGCAAAAGAACTGGAGGAAAACCAGAAAGTAAAAACACTGGCTATTGCATGCGACATGGCCAAGGAAGACGCCATTGATGCCATGCTGGCCGAAGCCGTCGCAAAATTCGGCCGCATCGATATCCTCGTCAACAATGCCGGTGCAACCTGGGGGGCCCCCACGCTGGACTTCCCGCTGGAAAAATGGGACCAGCTTTTTAATGTCAATGTTCGCGGTGTCTGGATTCTCACACAGAAAGTCGCACGTATCATGAAGGAGCAGGGCGGAGGCAACATCATCAACATTTCATCCGTCATGTCCTTCCGCGGATCACTCGAAGAAGCCCATCCGGCTGTTCCCTATAATTCCACCAAGGCAGCCATCAATCTTCTCACCATGAATCTCGCGGTAAAGCTGGCCCCCCATCATATTCGCGTCAACGCCATCGCGCCGGGTTTTTTCCACACGGATATGATGGCCTACATTGACAAACCGGAATTCAAACCGATTCGCGACGCGATGGTCAACGAAATTCCGCTCAGGCGTGTCGGCGAAATGGATGACATAAAAGGCGTCGCCGTGTTCCTTGCCTCTGAGGCTTCTTCCTTCATGACCGGTCATATCATGGTTGTTGACGGCGGACTGATTGCCAAGTAATCCCTAAAATCTGCTTTTCATAAAAAAGCCCTGAGCGAAAAGAAAAAGCTCAGGGCTTTTAATTCAGGAATTTTGCAGGCAGTTAAAATTTTACCTTTGGTGCGGCCTTGGCTTCTTTGGGTGCTTCGAAGAAGGCGGCTTCTTTAAAGCCGAATATTCCGGCGATAATGTTTGCGGGAAATGTTCTGATTGCCTGATTGTAGATTTTCACCGCTTCATTGTATCTCATTCTCTCCACGGCTATTCTGTTTTCCGTTCCAGCCAGCTCATCCTGAAGCTTCAGGAAATTCTGGTTTGATTTCAGGTCGGGATATCTTTCCACAACAACCATCAGGCGGCTCAGCGCGCTGGACAGTTCATTGTTCGCCGCAATTTTGTCGGGGACGGTCCCGGCCCCGCCCACTCTCGAGCGTGCGTTGGTCACTTCAACCAGAACATCTTTTTCCTGCTTGGCATATCCCTTCACGGTTTCCACCAGGTTGGGAATCAGATCATAGCGGCGCTGCAACTGATTTTCCACCTGCGACCAGGCCGCCTTGATCGCAACATCCATCTTCACAAATTTGTTGTAGTCGCCGGCAAACAAAAAAATTGCCAGAAACGCAATGACCGCCAATACGATAATTACTTTTTTCCCAGATGACATTCTCCCATCCTCCATTCAGTTAGTTGATTATAAACCATCGATGATGTGAAACATATTCTCCGCTTCCCGCATGTACTTTTTAAATACATCCTTTACCTCTTTGCCGGAAAGCTTATCGGTGCCTTTCCTCATTTCAAAACACAGCATAAAAACATTTGCATCGATTGTAAAGACTCTGTTCATTTCCCGTATGGCTTCGGTTGTGTCACGGGGAGTCTCCGCTTGCTTTAAATATAGCATTGCGTTGAAGAGGGCAACAAAAGCCGTAAATGATTTTCTGATGAGATTTCTCAAATGGCGGGCAGATCCGGCGGATTCCAGATAACCTTCACGAAGCAAAAGAATTTTTGAGTGAAGTTCCCGCTCGATCTGCAGACGCAGGTCTTCCGGCCTTATGTCCAAAGTCTCAAGAACATTTTCGCCGTAAATCAAAACAGATTGGTTTTTCATATTGAGAAATTCAATCGGATAAGAATCCAGAGACGAGGCGATAAACTTCTTTGTCATCACCAGCGGCACGGCCACATTGCGTTTTCTCCATTTTTCAACAACAGGGAATCCGTCTTCCAGCCGCCCGATGCCTTCCGGTGTTAAAACAACCAGAACATTGATATCCGATTTCCCCTTCACGTAGGAGCCGGAAGCTACGCTCCCGTATAGCATCAGAGAAATCAAATCATTCCCGAACGCATGCTGATAGTCACGGCTTAAATCGGCAAGCATGTCCTGAAGCTGATCCGGTATTTTTACCATTTTATCCACCTTTCCTGATGTTTTAAAAACTTCGTCCGGCACCTCCGCCGCCGCTCATCCCGCCGCCGAAACCACCGAAGCCGCCGCCGAAACCGCCGCCGCCTCCCCGACCACTGTTGGAAACCAGCATCAACAGAATCCAGGGCAACATCTGCCGGCCGGCCCTCGTGCCCAGAAGCAGGATTGCCGCAACCACAAGAAAGATCAGGGTAAAGACATTCAAGCCCTGGTTCCCGGGCCGGGAGGGTGACCGGTAGGGAACATCAACTCCAGTTAAGGTCACACCTGCTTTTTCGGCAACAACAACTCCGCAGGAATACATGGCGTTGTAGAGGGCTTTGCCGGTATTTCCCGCCTTGAGGTGAGGCACGACATACCTGTCCAGAATCAGGCCGACAATGCCGTCTGTCAACTCGCCTTCGACACCATAGCCGGTTTCAATGCGGATTTGTCTTTCCTTTACCGCTAAAAAAATCAGAACACCCTTATCCTCGCCTTTTTTACCAATACCCCAGGCTTGATACAGGCCGTTTGCATAAAGATTAATTTCTTCCCGCGGCCCGAGTTCCGGCACCGTTGCCACGACAACAGACATGCCTGTTTTCTGCAGGATTTCACGCGCCAGGGATTCCATTTTAGCAGCGTTTGTTGCATCAATGACACCGGCAAAATCGTTGACGGCCGTTCCTCTGTTCGGAGGATACTTTTCCGCGGCAAGGACCGTGCCCTCTGTCAGCACGATCATGACTGCCGCGAACAAGACAAGAAATTTCAATAATTCACGACAAGGTGAATAATAATGTTTTTTCACTCGAGATCCTTAAATACCCGTGCAGGATTGAGTCTCCGGGGCCATCGTCTGCCTCCGCTTCCGGAGAGCCTGTTGTTTCGCAAGGTTTCGTCAACTGAAAGAGACGGTAAAAGCCCTTTTGAAGCGGGCTGACTATCGCTTAAATATTTGCCCCCTGTCAAGGTGGAAATATAAGCACGGGATCATGCCTGCGCAATAGCGGGCACAGATAATATCATCTTTGATCTGGAAATGGTATATAGGACAAGGAACCTTTGAGGGTATCGGCCATATTGGAATTTATGAAACTAAAAATCATATTCATTCATCCGCCTGTAGCCAAGCCATCGGAACCGCCGGCAGGTATTGCCAGGCTGTCGGCCTGCCTGAAGGGCAACCGTGTGGCGCATCAGGTAATTGACGCAAATCTAGAGGGAATGCTGGACCTGATGCGCTCTGCCGCAAAGAATGGAGACCTGCGCAGCCACTGGGATATCCGTTCATTTAAAAATCTGGAAGACAATCTGCGCGCCCTGCAAACCATCGGCACCTTCCGTAATAAAAGCCGCTACACTCGTGCCGTTGTGGACCTCAACCATACCCTGAATGCAGCCGGACAGCCTTACGGGGCAATGTTGTCCCTGTCCGATTATGCAGAAAAGAAACTGTCTCCGGTAAAAAGCGGCGATTTGATCGCGGCTGCCGAAAATCCCGAGTCCAATCCCTTTTACCCGTATTTTTCAAAACGTCTGAGGCAGGCGCTGGAGGAGGTTCCTGCCTATATCGGTTTTTCCCTGAATTTTTTAAGTCAGGCGATCTGTACAATGGCCATGATCGGTTTTATCAAAAAACAACATCCCGGACAGAAAATAATTTTAGGAGGATCACTGATCACATCCTGGGCGCAAATCACCGGCCGTTCTGATTTCTTTTCCGGCCTTGTCGATGAAATTGTCGCGGGTGCGGGAGAAGAAAAACTGTTGGATCTTTTATGTGTACACAATATTCAAAGAAACGGCTACACTGATTACAGCCTTTCTACTGAAAATCAGTATTTATCACCCGGTTTTATCCTTCCATACAGTTCTGCGCGCGGATGCTGGTGGCGAAAGTGCGCCTTCTGCCCGGAAGCAACCGAGGGTAATCCCTACCTGCCACTGCCTCCCATTCGTGCTGCAGATGAATTGAGAACCATTACAGAAAAGACAAGACCGTCATTGATCCATGTTCTGGACAGTTCAATTGCCCCGGTGCGGCTGCAGGCAATGGCAAATCAACCGCCGGGCGCCCCATGGTATGGTTTTGCACACGTTACAGAACATTTAACCGATGCGGATTTTTGCCGCGCTTTGAAGGAAGCCGGCTGTGTCATGCTGAAACTGGGCATCGAATCCGGCGACCAATCCGTACTGGACAGACTGAACAAGGGAATCAATTTGAAGACGGTTTCAACGGCTTTAAGGGCGATTGCCGGGGCAGGGATTGCTACCTATTGTTATTTCCTGTTCGGCACGCCGCAAGAAAACGAGGCAAGTGCGGTCAAAACGCTCGATTTTGTAACCCGCCACACCGACTGTATCAACTATCTTAACCTCGCTGTTTTTAACCTGCCCGCGGGCAGTCCGGAGACACAAACCCTTGCAACATCTGATTTTTATGAGGGAGATTTGTCTTTGTATAAAAGCTTTCAGCACCCTGGCGGCTGGCAGCGCACGGACGTCCGCAATTTTCTTCAGAAAACATTCAAGAAACATCCTGCGATTGCGACAATTCTGACGCGCACTCCGGAATTTTTCACCTCGAACCACGCGCCATTTTTCACTTTTCAAAAAAAATAATTTCCATCTATTGACATCGCCTAGATGTTGTGTTTAATGACATTCATCATACTATATGTAGTGTTTTTTTATTCATCAAACATCTTAATCATGTTCGAAGGAGTTCATTTCCATGGAAAAAAAGACTTATTCCCCTATTGTTCCGGCATTGACAAAAAACGCGATTACTGTTCTGGAGCGCCGCTACCTGAAGCGCGATAAAGAGGGAAAGGTCCTGGAAACTCCTGTCCAAATGTTTCACCGCGTGGCGGATACCATAGCGTCGGCGGACAAAAAATTTGATGAAAAGGCTGATACGGCTGTTATTGCAGAAGAGTTTTTCAGAATGATGTCCCTGCTGGAATTTCTTCCCAATTCGCCAACACTGATGAACGCGGGACGCGAACTGGGGCAGCTGTCGGCATGTTTTGTCCTGCCGGTGGGCGATTCCATGGAAGAAATCTTCGATGCCGTGAAATTCACCGCACTGATTCACAAATCTGGCGGAGGTACGGGTTTTTCTTTTTCCCGTCTGCGTCCCGCCAACGATGTTGTCCTCACGACAAAAGGAATCTCCAGCGGTCCCATTTCGTTTATGCGTGTTTTTGATGTAGCTACGGAAACCATCAAGCAGGGGGGTACGAGGAGGGGAGCCAACATGGGTATCCTGCGGATTGACCATCCGGATATCATGGATTTCATCATGTGCAAGTCCGACAAA
>PHBN01000065.1:6866-10420 GCA_002840635.1 Deltaproteobacteria bacterium HGW-Deltaproteobacteria-1 | reverse complement strand
TCTAAATAGAAATGAAAAGCCGAGGGGAACAAAAACGTTGCTTTGGATGTCTAAAACCATAGAGGATAAAGAAGCACCGGATGTTGATGAAGATATGAAGCATGTCCGGGCCTGCCAGAAGGGTGATGCAGAGTCCTTTTCATTTCTGGTGGAAAGGCATTCCAAAAAAATGTTGAACATGGCTTACCGGATGCTGGGTGATTACGATGAGGCCTGCGATGCAACCCAGGAGGCTTTCCTGGCGGCTTACCGTTCCATTGCCGGGTTTAAGGGGGAGTCCAAGTTTTCGACATGGCTGTGCAGGATTGTGATCAATTATACCAAGAACCGTTTAAAGCAGCGACAGAGTCTGTCACAGCATGAAAGCGTATCTCTTGATGAAGCGGCCGGGGGACAGGGAGGTTGCGCTGCCTGTTTCACGGCATCCGATGAAAGTGATCCCGGGGAAATGCTGGAGCGACGCGAGCTTGAGTTCCGGGTGCAAAAATGCATATCGGGACTTGATGCAGATTACCGGGAAGTGCTCGTTATGCGGGATATCCAGGGGTTCTCTTATGAAGAGATCCGGCAGATGCTGCGGATACCCGACGGAACCGTAAAGTCACGGCTGTCACGTGCGCGTCTGGCCATGAAAGATTGTCTGAAAAATATCATTGGTGATTTATGAGCAAGTGCCATGACATACAAAAGCTTCTGCCGCTTTATGAGGAGGGGATTCTTTCTGATGCTGAAAAGCAAGTAGTTGAGGATCACCTTGCACAATGCGCGGATTGCCGCAGGGAAAAGGCTTTTCTACAAAAAGCAGACCAGCTTGTGAAGAATCTCTCTTCGGTGGAAGAACCACCCTGGTTTCAACAAAAAATCATGGCGCAGGTACGTGAAGAAGCCGGTAAAAAAAGTTTTTGGCAAAAGTGGTTCTTCCCCTTTAGGTTCAGGGTTCCCGTTCAGATAGCGGCGACGATTGTTATCGCGGTGCTGGCGGTTTATATTTACCGCTCAGGTGACGATCAGGTGCAGAGGATTTTGCCCGGCGCCCCGCCACCTGCCATGCAAGATCAGGTACAACAGGCTCCAGCGCCCGCACTTGCACCTCAACCGAAGCCACAGGCCCGTGAAGAAGTTTCATCCACCGTTGGGCAGAAAAAGGCTGCTGTATTGGAAAAACGCACGAAAGATAAAGATACGGTGATTCCTACCGGCGCCAGTCGACTGCGGGAAAAAGAAATGCCGGAAATCAAATCCCGGGGCATTCAGGTGAAAGATGAATCCGTTTCAAAAGAATCATATGGTACTGAAGCATCCGTATCTCCGGCGCCTCAGGCTGAAGTGAATGAGTTCAAGTCTGTTCCGGAGAGCGCGGCTGATTCGGAGAAATCACCTGCGGGAAGAGCATCCCCTGCCGTGGAGAGAAAGAAAGAAGCTTATAAAATGGCAGCACCTTCGGCGGTTGGTTCCATGGCTACGTCGGCGCCAGCTCAGCCGCAGGCCAGCGTTTTTTTAAAGGTTGACGATTCGGGTACAGCTGCGGCGGAAGTGGAAAGGATTCTTACCCGGCACGGTGCAGGTAACGTGACGAAGAGAGTGACACAGGGACGGACCACCCTACGGGCCGAAATTTTCGGCAGAGACTGGAAAGAAGTCCTGTCCGGATTAAAAAGGATCGGGACGGTGGAAGAAAGCAGCATGTCCGGCGATGCCGGTGAAATCCTCATTCATGTATCGATAGAAATATCCGTTCGCTAGTTTCTGGCAGGTTAAAATATGCCGTCCGGCCCTTGCGTTCAAAGCGCCGCAACAGGGGAAGGGAGTCGTTGATTGCTTCCAGGGACTGGCGGGTTGCTTCTTCTCCGACCTTGATGAGATGATCCGACCGGCTAAAATCGGCCCAGTGAAGATCTCCAACGGAAGGCCGGATGACAACATCCGCATTTTCAAGTTCAGCTGCTTCCAGTGTGTTGGCTGTTATTTCTCCCGCCCGGTATAAAACATCTTTTGCCGTTTCAATGCCGGTGTCTTTCGGCAGATCACGATCCACCATGACGGCGATGACAACATCCGCACCGGCCTTGCGGGCCGCGTTAACCGGTACAAGACTGGTCACGCCTCCATCGGCCAGGAGCCAGTCCCCCATGCGTGTGGGTTCTATGGCTCCCGGGACGGAACTGCTGGCTAGAACCGCCTTACGCAAAGAACCTTCTGTCAGAACAACCTGTTTACCTGTAATCAGATCTGTGGTTACGGCCATAAATGGAATGCGTGTGTCCCGTATATCTATATCGGGAAGAAGATAGTTGATGAGCGACTGAAAATCTTCAGAAGGAAGAATGGAAGGACTGAACAGCGCCCGGATCAGGTAATACCGGTTTCTCAAGAAGATTTGCGTTTTTTGAAAAAAATTTTTCCGTTCCGATGAAAATGTCGTTCCGATGACTTTGATGGCGGAATCCTCATATTCAGAACTCCTCAGGTAGCCATCTACTTTGGCCGTAATATTCCTGATGGACATGCCCGATGCATAAGCGCCGCCGATCAGTGCGCCGGCGCTGGTCCCGACAATCAGGTCAACTCCGATGCCCTCCTGTTCAAGGACATTGAGGACGCCGATATGAGCCAGGCCTCGGCCGCCTCCGCCGCCCAGGGCCAGACCGATTTTTATTCCCGTCCATTTCATGCCAGGCTGCTCCATCTAGATTTGCACTTTCTTATCAATACCGGTGACGACTGTCAATCGGAGACTGGTTGTTTAATCCCTGGATGATGACAACAAGCGTATGGTCATCCATGGGTTGTCCTGCGGGATTTTGTGTCTTTTCTTTTTCGTTGACAGAGTGCCGACCTTCCCCTATAAACTGTTGGCAAAATATTGAGATAAAAAAGGGGAGCATTTCATGAAAAAATCAGCAATCTTCATTGTCCTTCTGGTGATTATTTCTCTGGGTATTTGTGGTTGCAGCCGGGAGGATAAAAAATATGTTTTCCGTTCCTGTTTTATTGATCCTTTTCAGGGAAGGGTGCTTGCAAAGTTTGTCCTGGATAATCTAAAGTTGAAGAAAGCGGCGGTTCTTTACGATGTCGCTTCCGAATATAATAAGGGCATCGCCGAAATTTTCAAGGAGGTCTATGAGCAGAATGGCGGCAGGATTGTCGCCTTTGAAACCTATACAACCAACGACAAGGATTTTTCATCGCAGCTCACCAAAATAAAAAAGGCCGATCCGGAAATTATCTTCCTGCCCAACTATTACAGCGAGGTGCCTTTGCAAATTCAGCAGGCCAAGCGCCTGGGGATTACCGTGCCGTTTATCGGCGCCGATGCGTGGGGGAGCGCCGAACTGATCAAACTATGCGGAGCGGAATGCGACGGTTATTATTTCAGCACACATTACGCGGCCGATGCTGCTACAGAAGCTACTAAAAAATTCATCGCAGGTTACAAAGCAAAATACGGGACCACGCCGGATGACGTGGCCGCTCTGACCTATGATTCGTTCGGCCTTTTATGGCAGGCGCTAAAAACAGCCGGCAAGAAAGACCGTCAGGCCGTGCGCGACGCG
>PHBN01000065.1:0-6751 GCA_002840635.1 Deltaproteobacteria bacterium HGW-Deltaproteobacteria-1 | reverse complement strand
TCAACCGGATGCCTGTTCGTTGGTAGGATTGAAGGAATAAATAAGGGAATGATTTATAAAATGGCATAAGCAGCAATATGGCCTATATTTTTCAACAAGCTCTCAATGCCCTCCAACTGGGCAGCATTTATGCTCTGATCGCTCTGGGCTACACCATGGTTTATGGCATCCTGACCATGATCAACTTCGCTCACGGCGATTTGTTCATGGTCGGCGCTTTTTTCTGTTTTTTGATTGCAGTTTATCTCAAGCTGTCTTTCGTGCCGACATTGCTTTTATCCATGCTGGGTGTGGCCTGCCTGGGTGTGGTCATCGAACGCTTCGCCTACAAGCCCCTGCGCAACGCCCCGCGCGTCTCCGCCATCATAACGGCCCTTGGTGTCGGTCTCTTTCTGGAAAACTTCACCCTGGCGCTTTCCCCCTATCCCAAACACATTCCGCCGCTTCTGGGAAATATTACCTGGACGATCGGTTCGCTATCCGTTTCTTCTTTGCAGATTATCGTCATTGTCCTATCGCTTTGCCTGATGCTGATTCTGGACTTCATCGTCCAGCACACCAAGGCGGGCATGGCCATGCGCGCCATTTCGTGGGACAAGACTATTGTTCCGCTGATGGGCGTTTCGGTCAATAGAATCATCTCGCTTACGTTTGCCATCGGCACGGGCCTGGGTGGAGCGGCCGGAGTGATGTACGGCCTGGCTTATCCGGTGATCGATCCTTACATGGGCATCATGGTCGGCTGGAAAGCATTTATCTGCGCCGTGGTCGGCGGTATCGGCAATGTCCGGGGCGCCATGATCGGCGGTTTTATTCTGGGTGCGGTAGAAATAATGGTGGCCGCTTTCTTCCCCTCCACCTACCGCGACTTTGTGGCCTTCACGCTGCTTCTGATCCTGTTAATTGTCAGACCATACGGCATCCTGGGCAAGCCGCAGCCGCAAAAGGTGTAGCAATGTCTTCCATCAAAACCATATACCATAATCTTCTTGCAAAATGGCACACCCTTACCGGTCATAAGCTTTTCTGGCCGGTTTTCATGGCTGCGGGTCTGGCATTTTGTATCGCTGTTGACACTTTTGATTTTGTTGATTTATACCTGCAACTGATTTTGATTTATGTAGGCATCAATATCATTCTTACCGTCAGCCTGAATCTGATCAATGGCTATATGGGTGAATTCTCCGTTGGGCATGCAGGTTTTATGGCTGTCGGCGCCTATGTTGCCTCCCTGTTAACCGTCCATGTATGTCCTGCGGGGGCACAAAATCTGTTTTTTCCGCTGGCGATCCTGACGGGTGGCATTGTCGCGGCTCTGGTCGGTTTCCTGGTGGCGATTCCGTCTTTTAAGACTCGCGGCGATTATCTGGCAATTGTTACGCTGGCTTTCTGCATGATTGTCAAATCCGTTTTGGAAAACATCGACGCCGTCGGCGGACCGCGCGGCCTGCTGGGCATGGAAAAACTCACCACGCTTCCCTGGGTCTTTTTCTGGACCGCGCTTTCCGTCTGGGTGATTCGCAACCTGGTTTATTCCAATTTCGGACGGGGCGTTTTGTCCATCCGAGAAGATGAAATCGCCAGCGACCTGATGAGCGTCAACACTCGCCAGGTCAAAATCATCGCCTTTATCGTTTCTTCTTTTTTCGCAGGAATTGCCGGAGGCCTGTTTGCCCACGCACTGCAATTTATCAACCCGCGCATGTTTGACATTCTCAAATCCACCGATATTCTGATCATGGTTTATCTGGGCGGCATCGGGTCGATTTCCGGCTCGATCATCGGCGCGGTCATCTATACCATTCTTCTGGAAGTCCTGCGTCCGATAGGTATCTGGCGGATGGTGCTCATGCCGCTGATGCTGGTGCTTTTGATGATCTACCGCCCGCGCGGCATCATGGGCATGAAGGAGGCCCGTATGTTTACGCCCCTTCGCGATCTGGTTACGGAAAAACTATGGCGGCAAAAGAAAAAGGAGGCCACGGATGCCACTCCTTGAAATCTCTAAGGTCACGCACCGATTTGAGGGGCTTTGTGCGGTATCCGACTTTAACCTGGTTTTAAAACCCCATGAGCTTATCGGCATCATCGGACCCAACGGGGCGGGGAAGACCACGGTCTTTAACCTGATTACCGGCGTCTACCGCGCAACCGAAGGCAGCATCAAGCTGCAGGGGAAGGATCTGGTCGGTATGACGCCCTACCAGATCACCCGGCTGGGCATTGCCCGCACATTTCAGAACATCCGGCTCTTCAAGGAACTGTCCGTGTTGGACAATGTCCGCATCGCGCATTACGGCCAGATTGCCTACTCGCCTGCCGAAGCGCTTCTGCACATCGGGCGATTCCGCTCCGAAGAAAAACGCATTACCAACCAGGCCCTGGATTTGCTGGCGATCTTCAAGCTTGATGAATCCGCCAATGAAAAAGCTAAAAACCTGCCATACGGTTTGCAGCGCCGCCTTGAGATTGCCCGGGCACTAGCCACCGAACCAACGCTGTTGCTTCTGGACGAACCGGCCGCCGGCATGAACCCCAACGAAATTATGCAACTGATGGATTTCATTCGCTGGATTCGAAAAACGTTTTCCGTGACAATCATTTTGATAGAACATCAGATGCGTCTGGTGATGGGCATTTGCGAACGTCTGGTTGTGCTTGATTTTGGTGCAACCATCGCACAGGGGCTCCCTGCTGTAATTCAGGAAAACCCAAAAGTAATGGAAGCTTATCTTGGTCAGGAGGTCGCTTCATGACTAACACTGATTGCCTTCTGTCTGTCACCAACTTGAGCGTCTCATACGACAGCATCAAAGCCGTGGATGACATTTCATTTGAAGTTGCGCGCGGAGAAATCGTCACGCTCATCGGCGCCAATGGCGCGGGCAAATCATCCATTCTGCGGGCCATCTCCGGCCTGATTCACTATCAGGGCGGCATTGCGTACGCGGGCAAAGATTTGAAAAACATTGCCGCCGATCGGATTGTCGCCGCAGGCATCGCCCACGTGCCGGAAGGTCGGGGAATCTTCGGCAATCTCACCGTTCTGGAAAATCTCAAGCTTGCCTGTTGGCAGCGCAAAGACAAAGCTAAAATAGCCGCCGATCTGGAACGCGTGTTTGAATTATTCCCCCGCCTCAAAGAACGAGGCAAGCAACTGGGCGGCATGCTTTCCGGCGGCGAACAACAGATGCTTGCCGTTGGCCGCGCGCTCATGACCGACGCACCAATGCTGCTTCTGGACGAACCATCCATGGGGCTCTCGCCCGTTTTAGTGCGCGATATTTTCAAGATCATCCAGGAAATCAATAAGGCGGGAAAAACCATACTGCTTGTCGAACAAAACGCCAACATGTCTTTGCACATCGCCTCGCGCGGCTACGTTCTGGAAACCGGCCGCATCGTCCTTTCAGGCACCGGCAAAGAATTGACAGGGAACCCCCGCGTCAAAGAAGCCTACCTCGGCGGGTAAACCTTTTAGAATTGGCGGCTGCGATAGGCCGCAACCCGTAACCTGATTTCCGGCAGGTACGGCTCAATGTGATGATAAACCATTTTCATCGTAGTACAGTATTCGCTGATATTCTTATAGCCGGCATCCGGACGATATCTAAACCTGGTACAATCACCCTTGCAGAATGAGACGACACGGCATTCCTTGCATTCTTCTGAAAGATCAGCCTTGAGAGAAGCGAATGCGGCCCTCAGCGGATTCTTCATGATGGTACGAATGTCATTTTGAATCAGGTTGCCTATTTTCCATTCCCCGAAGACGAAAAAGTCGCAGGGGTAACAGTCGCCGTTATGTTCTACAACCAGATAGCTGTTGCATATATTATTGTAGCAGCAGGATGCCTTAACGCCGTCAACGAGGTACAGCAGGATATCTTCGAAAAATCTGATCGATACGTTAAAGAAGTCCTTTTTAAACCATTCATCAAATAACGTAATGTAAAATTCACCGGTTTCCTCCCCACGCACAGAGAATGGTTTCAGAGCACCGGAGCAGGAATCATTTTCAAAACAATTAATAAATTGAATAAATCTAAAATCATGAGACCGGAAAAAATTATACAGTTCCAGCGGTGACTTTACATTCCGGTCGGTCAGCAGGCACAGGATATTGAACTGAACATCATGCTTTTTCATTAAGCCGATGCTCTGCATTACCTCTGAAAAGGTTCCTTTTTGTTCATTATCCTTTCGATAAAAATCATGAATTTCGGCGGGACCATCCAGGCTGATGCCGACAAGAAAATTTTCCTGACGTAGAAATTTGCACCACTGATCGTCCAGGAGCAGGCCGTTGGTCTGAAGAGAATTTTCAATGACCTGTCCGGGACGGGCGTACTTTTTCTGGAGTGCAACAACATCGCGGAAAAAATCCAGGCCCATCAGCAGCGGTTCCCCTCCCTGCCAGCAGAAGCTGTTGTGCGGTGCATTTGCTGAGAGCGTTTCACGGATCACTCTGTCTGCCACTGAGCGGCTCATTTTCGGCGGTATTGACGGATAAATGTCTCTTACGCGCCGGTAGAAGCAGTACGCGCAGGAAAGGTTGCACAGGCTCGAGGTCGGTTTCAGAAGCAATGATATCGATTGGAGGGCTGTGTGCTTTTTCATGAACAGACGATGACCGTGTCTCTGTTTCCTGTTAATCCAGGAATCCCCGCGGGTTATTTTTAGCCGTCTTTTCCCATTGAGCGAGAATGCCTTCCATTTTTTTGGCGACATCGGGATAGGTGGCAATGACATTGTAGTTTTCGCCCGGGTCAAGGGAAAGATCGTAAAGCAGCGGCCATCTGTCTCCCAGTGCCTTTTTCCCCATCCTGCTGGTTATATATTCCGCATCGAGGGGTACCGGCCAGACGTACCTGTTTAATCTTCTCAGGTACTTCCATTTCCCGAAGCGTATGCCTTCCAACTGGTCATAATGATAGAAATAGACAATGTCGTGCGGCGAGACGGGATCACGTCCGGAAAGAAGGCCTTCGATGTTTTTCCCGTCGATAACCCGGTCGGACGGATGTTCGATTCCCGCCAGTGTCAGGAGAGTGGGGAAAATGTCCAGGTTGACGGCCAGTTCAGAAGACACCTGCCCCGGTCGGATATGTCCCGGCCATTTCACAATGAAGGGCACCCTGAAACCGCCTTCGTAGCTCTGTCCCTTGCGGCCTCTGTGTACGCCCGGACTTCCTTCATACCAGGGACCGTTGTCGCTGGTAAAGAAGATGATCGTGTTTTGTTCAATATTCAGATCCCGCAATTTTTTTGTGATTTCTCCGACGCTCCAGTCGATTTCTTCGACGGCGTCGCCGAATTTTCCGGCTTTTGATTTTCCGGCAAAACGCTCCGATGCATACAGCGGCTGGTGCGGAAAAGTATGGGCAAAATAAAGGAAAAACGGGCTGTCCTTTGACTTTTCAATGAAGGTCAACGCTTCCTTGGTATACATGCCGGTCAGCCTGGCCTGGTTGGTTCCGATGTCCGCTTCCAGCTGTGTTTCATTGCGAAAGAGTGGACACGGCTGCATATCGTTGCTGTGCGGGACGCCAAGATACTGGTCAAAGCCATGCCTCAGCGGATTGAATTGGGGCTCACGGCTGTAGTCGCCCAGGTGCCATTTCCCAACCATCGCGGTGCTGTAACCGGCAAATTTCAAGGCTTCGGCGATGGTAATTTCCTTGCTGGAAATCCCTGCGGCGACATAGTCCTCATGCTGATCAAAAGATCCCATAGGTGTAAACTGATAGGCGATCTCCCTTTCGAGTCTGCGTAAAAGCGGAGAATCAGCCGGATAAGGATTGCCAATGATGCCTGTTCTAAACGGATAGCGGCCGGTCAAGAGCCCTGCCCGCGATGGCGCACACACGGCATTGCATGAGTAATAGTCGGTAAACTTCATCCCGTCGCGGGCAAGCCCGTCGACGTTGGGGGTGCGTATCACTCTATTGCCGTAACAGCCCAGGTCGCCGTAGCCTAAATCGTCGCAGTAGATGATTATTACATTTGGTTTTGGGGCCGAAGGATTGGCGAGTATCAGCTTCTTAAGTTTGGAGTTGTCAGGGTATGGCCCGTAGAGATCATCGATTGACTTACTGCTCAACAATTTGTAGCCGGCAGTGCCAACTACAGCAATACCTCCGACCACCAGTCCGGCACGAACTGATTTTTTTATCAGATCTCGTCTGGAGATTTTTTCAACCATGTCCTTTTCCTCCTATGTCATCAGACGGCTGAGTATAAGATGATTTGGACGATTTGGGTCAGGTCCTAAAATATAAACTTTCTGAGCGTTGGTGGATCACATCAATGACTGGTGAGCTTTACGGCCGTAAACACGTTCAAAGGCTTTACAGAACGGGCAAAGGTCTTGCTCAATTTTTTTAACAAACCAGAACGCTGCACCTTTTTGTTTTTTACGGGCCTGTTTGCATACCGGGCAGTTGACACAGACTTTGGCCATTTTGCGGTCCCTGTCTGTAATTTTATTTTTTCCAGGTTTTCCAGTCGTATTCTTTTTTGACATTATTTAATTCCTCATGAGCGCTTTTACTGACATGATAATCGTATTGTCGATTCAGTCATGTTTCAGAACGATCCCTCCCACGATATTGGATACACTTTCGCAGACATCAATTGCTTGTTCCAGCCGCTCAAAGATTTCTTTCCATTTGAGCAGTTCGATGGCGTCTTGTTCTTTGATGAAAAGGTCGGTGATAATGGTTCTTAAAAGGACGTCTCCCGCATTTTC
>PHBN01000381.1 GCA_002840635.1 Deltaproteobacteria bacterium HGW-Deltaproteobacteria-1 | reverse complement strand
TGATTTTCAGTGCTTTAGCACATTTATAGAGCGGAGCAATTTACTTTTAAATCACCGCTTGTAGTGCTTCATATCATACAAACCCATAAAATCAAGCTATTTTTATAAATAATATAATCAAATTAATGGAGTTAATACCCATCTTCCCCTGATCTTTTTCATTAAACTTCAGACTTCTCTACGATTATGACGATTTCTTTTTGTAGAATACACTAAAAAAAACCCCAAGGGCAAAGGAAAGTGACCGCCCCAGAACAACCACTGGTGATATCAAGCCGATTACGGGGTCTTTTTTAAACGTTTTTATGGAAAATGAAACCGAAGATACCATCATCCCCAGACAGAGTCCTGCTGTTACTGTCAACAGCTTAGGGAAAGCGATTGAAAAAAAGACGCTTATTATCGAAAAGGCTGCCATCATTGTTTGAAGTTTAACGACTACTGGGGTGTAAGTGTCCCTCAGGGCCTTACCCGGATAGTTCCGGTAGACGATCATCCGCCAATATCCTCTTTTAAACTTCAGCCGGAGATATTTCACGAAGGAATCCGGGTGAAGGTGATACACTATCGCTTCAGGATTGAATTCCAACCGGTAACCTGCTGCGCACATGCGATATGAAAGTTCCGTATCTTCATTGTTGGCGACGGGAAAAGATTCATCGAAAAGTCCTATTTTGATAAATATATCCTTCCGGAAAGCGGCGGAATAGGTATCCACCATATCAATGGCGTCCGCCTTGGCTAAAAGATCGTACCGGTCTTCAAATTCGGCTTGGGCAAATCTGGCGGCAAATGCCTTCTGATTCGTACGATATGCTCCTTTAACGCCAATGGTTTTTTCGTTTTGGAAAGGCAGTGTCATTTGCCTGAGCCAGTCCCCGTCGGGCGAACAATCCGCATCGGTAAACAGGATAATGTCCCCCTTAGCAACACGCGCTCCATGATTCCTGGCTGCTGCCGGCCCCCGGTTCGCTTGGCCGATGCAGTTCACGCCGAAACGGCGTGCCGCATCCGCGGTATCATCGGTTGAGCCGTCATCTACGACAATCACTTCGCACTCGTCATGAGAGATCGTCTGCTGTTTTAGCGCTGCCAGGGTATCCGGCAGAGTCCTGCCCGCATTGTAAGCCGGAATAATAACGGAATAACGGATTGTTTTCTTTTCAGCCATTAACTCTCATGCCCGCGAACCGGATATCAGGTATCGGAAGAACGTCACAGCCGCCTTGACCGTACGATGAGCCAGTGCAGGATGTGTAACGATCTGCCGCAACTTATAAGTGATATACGAAGGCCGGAGATAGAACCTGCGTCTGGCATTATCGCACCATTGAACAAGATCGGCCGGCGAAAAGGCATCATTTCTTATCACACAGTTATGAAGCCCTTCCGGAGTCAGCCAATTTCGGAAATCATGCGTCTCTATCCAGCCCTTGTCACAATAGTCACGATATGCCTCTGTTCCGGGATAGACCATGACCGGATAGAACTGGACCGTGTCCGGATTCAGCCGGAGCGCCAATTGGATGGTCTGTTCGGCCGTTTCTTTAGTCTCCCCCGGAAACCCCACCATAAAGCAGCCATGAATCAGGATTCCAGCCTTTCTGGCAT
>PHBN01000380.1 GCA_002840635.1 Deltaproteobacteria bacterium HGW-Deltaproteobacteria-1 | reverse complement strand
CTGGAAGGGGTGGAAGACCCTCTTGTGGATCAGGCCAATATTCTGGCAACGATGGTGGGCAGGGATCTGGAAGAAAAGCAATTCAGCACCGATCGGTTGCATCAGGTATTTGATGACGTTTATCGCCGGCGGTTGTCTGCCCGAATCTATGAATTTGACAAAACAAATGTGGACATGAATATCTACATTACCGATAAAAATGGCACGGTAATTTTTGACGCTCAAAACAGGGATAATGTCGGCGCTGATTTCACAAAATGGCGGGATGTCCGTCTGACACTGGAAGGGGCATACGGCGCGCGTTCCACAAGGGTAAGCATCGAGGATCCGAAATCATCCGTCCTTTATGTCGGCGCGCCTATCTACGTCCGCGGCGACATCGCGGGAGTCTTGACAGTTGCCAAACCGACAACCAATATCAACAACTTTATCGCGAATTTCAAACCCGAATTCTACAAGGTGGTCTCCGTCTCCATGCTGGCCGCGATCATCCTAAGCCTGCTTGCCTCATGGTGGATCACGCTGCCCATCAAGCGCCTTACACGCTACGCCAATGACATCGGGGAAGGAAAGAACGTCAACATCCCCAAACTTGACGCTACGGAAATCGGTGAAATGGGGAAAGCATTTGAAAAAATGAAAACCACACTTGAAGGCAAAAAATACGTAGAGCAGTACATCCAGACGCTCACGCACGAGGTAAAAAGTCCAGTGTCTGCCATTGTCGCCGCGGCAGAGCTTCTGGAGGAAAAAATGCCACCGGAGCAGCAGTCTAAATTTCTGGCCAACATCCGCAATGAAGCCGGCAGAATCAATGATATCGTTGAACGGCTGCTGGCTTTGTCGGCCCTGGAAAATCTCAAAATGCTTTCTGCAAATGAAAAAGTGAATCTGCAGTCTCTCATGTCCGAAGTTCTGGAAAGTAAACAGCCCCTGCTGAAACGCAGAGGGATAGCCATTCATTGTGAAATACCGGCAGAAATCAACATTTCCGGTGATAAATTCTTACTGCATGAAGCCCTGGCAAATCTCGTGCAAAACGCCATTGACTTCAGCACACAAAACGAAGATATCCGCATCACCGGCCGTTTGGAAAACAAAAGCATAAATGTGATCATTGAAGATCGCGGCCCCGGCATTCCCGATTACGCTCTCGAGAAGGTATTTGATAAATTCTATTCCCTGCAACGACCGGAAACAGGGAAAAAGAGCACCGGTCTGGGTCTGAATTTCGTCCGTCAAGTGGCATCCCTTCACTCGGGTGATATTATTCTGGAGAACCGTGACAACGGTGGAACCCGAGCCATTCTGAGCCTGCCTGTATAAAACGTTTTCATCACAGTTCGCTCCCCGATCAATAGGCCAGCGTTTGTCTGATTCTTATAACGTACCGGCATGGGGCATCTATGACCATGAAATGATTGTTGTGGAAAAAACCGACACGTGAATTGCGAACATATTAAATTATTCGCCAATTATATCATTAGCTTGTCACAAAGGCACCCGAATATTAAAATTTTGTTTGACAAAAAATTTGTTTGTCAGTAAGCATACGGCAATCGGCTGCCGATTGCCGTATGGGGAAAACATGAAAGAGTTTTATAAACCCGAA
>PHBN01000064.1 GCA_002840635.1 Deltaproteobacteria bacterium HGW-Deltaproteobacteria-1 | reverse complement strand
CATGATGACCTCCGTACTGGTTTCTCCCAACGGCTGGTTTGAATATGAAGCCGCGCACGGCACGGTGCAAAAACATTACTACAAACATTTAAAAGGCGAAGAAACTTCATCCAATTCGATGGCGCTTATTTTTGCCTGGACCGGAGGTCTGCGCAAACGCGGTGAATTAGACGGAACGCCGGATGTAGTTGAGTTTGCCGGACAGGTGGAAAAGGCGGCGCTCGAAACAGTCGAGAGCGGCATTATGACCGGCGACCTGCTGTTACTGGCTGAGAAGAAACCCTCCAACAGGAAAGTCAACACAGAAGGTTTCATCGATGCCATCGCTGCAACATTAAAGAAAAAGATCAATGGTTAATTTGTTGCCCAACCTGCTGGATTTCACCCTGGAGGAGATGGAAGACTTTATCGCTTCCTCCGGCAAGGAAAAATTCCGCGCCCGTCAGATTATGAAATGGCTGCATCAATCCGGCAGCACGTCATTTGACGAAATGACCACACTGTCGCGTGATTTCCGGGAGAAACTCGCCTCGATCGCGCGAATCTGCAGACCGGAAATTGTCAAGATTCAGAAATCGCAGGACGGCACACAAAAGGCTCTCCTCCAACTGGAGGACGGCCTCTTCATCGAAAGTGTTCTGATTCCGGGAAAAAGCCACTGGACCATCTGCATTTCCACACAGGCCGGCTGCGCCATGGGCTGTGAATTTTGCCTGACCGCGCGCCAGGGCTTCAAACGCAATTTAACGCCCGCGGAAATTGTCGGGCAACTGATTACCCTTAGGCATGAAACACCCGAAGGCGGCAACATCAACAACATCGTCATGATGGGCATGGGCGAGCCGCTGGCCAACTATGAAAACACGCTCAAGTCAATTCAAATCCTGACCTGTGATTTCGGCCTGGGAATGTCCAATCGTAGAATAACCGTTTCCACCTGCGGGATTGCGCCGCAAATTATACAACTGGGCAAGGACATCTGCATCAATCTGGCCGTTTCGCTGAATGCCCCTGATGATGAGACCCGCAACCGACTCATGCCGATCAATAAAAAGTATCCGCTGCAAACCCTGCTTGCGGCCTGTAAAAAATACCCCATGCCGGGACGGCGTCTTTTGACTTTTGAATACATCCTGATTGATGGTGTGAATTCATCGAGAGCCGACGCCGCAAAACTTGCTATGCTCCTGAAAGATCAACGCTGCAAATTGAACCTGATTGTTTTTAATGAATTTCCCGGATCAGATTTTAAATCTCCATCCGCAAAAGACGTGTCCGCTTTTCAGCAGGTTTTGCTGGACAGGCACTTCACCACCATGCTGCGCAAAAGTAAAGGCAGCGATATTCTCGCCGCCTGCGGGCAGTTAAGCGGCTCTGCCGGAATATGATGCCTGGTTTGCTTACCGCTGATTTAATCCGCAGGCTTTCGCTTTTTTATCTTTGCATCATATAATGCTGTGTCGGCACGCCTCAAAACATCATCAATTATCCAGGTCAGCGAATACAAATACGAGTGGAAGATGATACCGCTCGTTGAGATTGAGCAAATATTCCGCTTTCTTCAAAAATGACCGCCTGTTGCCGATACCTGTCAGCGGGTCTTGCTCGCTAATTGTAATCGCGTCTTTTTTTATCAGTTCAAGACGCCTCGCAAGAACGTATGAATAGATCACACCGACAGCAATAAGAGAAAAATAAAAGTACAGACTGTATGGAGGCCAATGCCCGAGAAATATGTAATGAATGACAAGCGCCGTTATACCGAAGACAATGGCCCCCATCATCGAATCACCAACGGCGTGAAGCCCATGCTGGATTCCATTTCCAAGCACAGCAATCAGAAAAAGTATCATCATGGGCGGAACACTGAAAGGATCAAAGACAGTTGCAATGAACGCTCCCAGAATGTCTATCCAGGAACCCAGGCGAATCATGACGAATTTCGCACCATATTTTTTGTAATACCACCACCCGAAGATATGAAAAACATAATAAGAAATAATAATCAGATTGATCTGATGTATGGTTAAAACAAGAAGGGGGATTTGAATATAATTAAAGTATATACACGCCAGGAATCCCAGCAGCAGACGGATAAAAAACTGAAGGCTCGGCATATATATTTCGGGAGTCAATGCCTCAACGACCCTGGGCATCTCATTTACGTTTTTCTCTGCAAACCGTTCTTGATTAATCCCGGATGAATTTGCCAACCATTGCTCCCTGTCGCTCTAAGTAACGATTGTCGGTGAACCTCCCCACATGAATAAACATGCCCTTAATGAACACACATTCTCTGTTCAAAGTATTCGGGAGATTAATAATTCAATGACCAGTCTGTGCCTTCTTTATAGTTGGTTACAAAGATTATTCAACTGTTCATTGAAAAAGCAAAAACCATTTTTCCCGGTTTTTTTGATTTTGTACATGGCATCGTCAGCCTTTTTGATCAGCTGTTCCATATCTTGAGCATCATTAGGACAAAGCGCAATCCCAATACTTGAACCGACAACTGCCTGTCCTCCATTGTAATCAATGGGCCGGGACACGGCACCGATTACTTTCCGAGCAATCTGTATGGCATTCTCAGGAACGTGAATTCCATTTGCAATGATCAGAAACTCATCTCCCCCGATGCGGGCAACCGTATCGCTTGCGCGCACGCAGGAAATCAGGCGTTTCGCCATCTGTTTCAACACATAATCCCCCGCATCATGGCCCAGGGTATCATTCACCTCTTTGAAACCGTCAAGATCGATAAACATTACGACCAACATCATTCTATTCCGCTGAGCCAGGCTAATGGTCATTTTCAAACGGTCCTTGGCCAGCCTCATCGTGGGCAGATCCGTCAATACATCGTGCGTCGCCAAATGTTTTATCTGTTCTTCTATCCGTTTGCGTTCAGTTACATCTCGCCCAATCCCTCGAAAGCCGATGACCTCTCCACGTTGGTTTGTCAAAGGAAAGCCTGTCATTTCTGCAAATCCACGTGTTCCGTCCTTGCGGAGAAGCTGGTAAAGGATGCTTGTTTCAGGCTTGCCTGTCATGTAAATCTTACCAAAAGCCTCATACACTTTATCCAATTCTTCTTTTACCATTTGATCTCGAAAGCTTTTTCCGAGCAGTTCATCTCTGGAAAATCCCAAATGACGGCAGACGGCATCATTCACGAAAGTATAATTACCGGCCACATCTACCTCAAAATATGCATCCTCCATTTCCTCGAGTATGGTCCGGTATCTCTCTTCACTCTGACGCAGCGCTTCTTCCATTTTCTTACGTTCAGTGGCGTCACGTATAGTTCCTCTAAATCCTATCGGGTTTCCTGATAAATCTTTCTTTAAAGATGCCGATATTTCTATTTGTCTTCTGGTGCCATCTTTCCTTATTAATTCATAATCAAATATATTGCCGGCCATTCCTGTTCGGTAGATTTCATTAAAAGTTTTAAATATTTTCTTTGCGTTTTCTTTGTCGGCAATCTGCCGATGGTTCATGCCCAGCAATTCTTCCCTGGAATATCCGTAGATTTCACACGTTGCATCGTTTAAGAAAGTAAAATGACCTTCAAGATCAACCTCACAATAACCGTCCTGGATAGTTTCTATAATATTTCGGTGTTTTTCTTCGGACTGCTTCAGGGCTTCTTCCATTTTCTTACGCTCGGTGATGTCACGCATGACGGCGAGAATCTCAAACGATTTTTTATGCTTATCCCTGATAATAGCAAACTTCATCTCCGTCCAGACAGGAATCCCGTCTTTCCGGCTAATTTCCATTTGAATTGACCGGGATATGTCTTCGTCCCGTTCCTTCTTTGCAAGTTCCATAATCTCGGATACCGTGCTGATGGTCAGATCCCGTGAGGAGGCAGTAACTCCCTCAAAAGGCTTTTGTTTTAAAACCTCTTCCGGTTCGTATCCCAACACGCTTTTTACAGAAGGGCTGGCATAGGTGCAATTCAGATTCGAATCAAAAACAAGAATGACATCTGGAATATTGTTGGTCAATCGCTGGATAGTGGCGCGGTCTTTGGAAATCTTGTCCCTGAGGCCGGAGATATGCCCGCCGATGACGGAAAAGAGCATCACGACGCCGGCAAGCACAACCCACTGGAGATATTCCATGCTGAAATTAACACCCTGGGGCCGGTAAAGATGAAGTTGGACAATGACCCCGCCGTAGGTCAGGAGGGTAAAGATGCTGACATATAAAAAACTCCGGGTATCCAGTCGGAAAATGCCGAAAAGCAGGATAACAACGTATATCAGCAGAAAGACACCCCGCGTCTCATTGGCAAACATCATTATATACATGACCATAATGATCGCGGAACACATCTGTATGACCGTCAGGCTGGGATCGGCCATTTTCTGATTCAGGCCCGTGCGGAATACTATGAACAGAACAATGTTGATGCTGACAGCGGCGGCAAGCCATCCAAAAAAGGCTTCTTTTGTAACGAAGCCGGCAATATAGGCGAAATAGCAAAGAAACACGCAAATGAAATAGGCAGCCGATGCCATTAAAAACCGGCTGATACGCAGTACCTGTTTAGGGTCATCCTTGGGAAAGATGAGAGTATTAAGAATAAATCCTTTATTCATAGTGATTGATTGTAGCCTCCGGAGCCATGCCGTTCATGAACCACATCCCTGCCGCATCCTGCAACAATCTTAAGAAACGCAGCCGTCAACAATAAATGCGGTTCATTCAGGTGAACTCCACCACCTGTCTGAAAAGACATATAATGTATATGTGTAAACATATTGAAAAAAGTATATTTAGTCAATATGATTGTTGTGAACCATTATATTGACCTGGGATGATTTCGGTGTTTGCGTCCTGGATTACCGGATCGCTTTTCTGATAATCTTTTTTCAATGCTTTTCTGCGGGGAAAGCCCGACGGCCTCCCCCACAGAAAAGCGCATACAATGAGTGCCTATTCACCATTCATCATTGCCGCAACATCGTCACTCACGACACCGATCGGCTTGATGTTGAACTTCTCCACCAGAACCTTGGCGACGGCCGGCGACAGAAACGCCGGCAGCGTTGGACCCAGGCGAATGCCTTTTACCCCAAGATAAAGCAGGGCCAACAGCACGGCTACCGCCTTTTGCTCATACCAGGCAATGTCATAGGAAATCGGCAGTTCGTTGATGTCATTTAAACCGAAGGCTTCTTTAAGTTTCAGGGCGATCACTGCCAGCGAATAAGAATCATTGCACTGGCCGGCATCCAAAACGCGGGGAATGCCGCCGATGTCGCCAAGTGCAAGTTTGTTATAACGATATTTCGCGCACCCGGCTGTGAGAATCACCGTGTCCTTCGGCAGTGCCTCGGCTACTTCGGTGAAGTAGCTGCGTGACTTTTGACGTCCATCACATCCTGCCATCACCACAAAGCGCTTGATGGCGCCGGACTTGACGGCGGCAATGACCTTGTCCGCCAGGGCAAGAACCTGGTTGTGGGCAAAGCCGCCTGCAATTTTACCGGTCTCGATCTGCTGCGGAGGTTTGCAGGTTTTGGCCAGGGCGATCATCCCGGAGAAATCCTTGGTCCCGCCGGCCGGTCTACCTGCAATATGCTTAGCCCCGGGGTAGTTGACAACACCGCTCGTGAACAGCCGGGCCAGATAAGTATTTTCCTTCTTCACTGGAATCAGGCAGTTTGTGGTCAGAAGAACGGGTCCGTTAAACGTTTCAAAATCCTCATTCTGGTGCCACCACGACGAACCGTAATTGCCAACAAAATGGCTGTATTTTTTAAAGGCCGGATAGCAGTTGGCCGGCAGCATTTCACCGTGCGTATAAACATCCACGCCGGTTCCTTCCGTTTGCTTCAGCAATTCTTCCATGTCTTTCAGATCATGCCCGGAGATAAGAATTCCGGGATTTCCGCGAACGTCCAGATTGACTTCTGTGATTTCAGGATGGCCGTAGGTTTTTGTATTGGCCTCATCCAGAAGTGCCATTGTATTAACCGCTGTTTCACCCGCTTTCATTACCAGGGCGATCATGTCCTCCACGGAAAGATCCCTTGTTGTGGAATTTAGGGCTTCGACGATGAAAGCATAAATGTCGTCTTTTTCGTACCCCAGAACGGCGGCGTGTTCCGCATATGCCGCGATGCCCTTGACACCAAAAATGAGAAGAGAACGGAGAGATCTCACATCATCGTTTGGAGCATTGGTGAGGCGAACTTCATCGGACATGGCCTTGGCCATGATTTCTTCCCTGTTTTGAGGCGTCCATGTGGCACAATCAGGCAGGTTGCCGGAGATGGCCGACGCCGCTTTTGCCCTGATTTCATCTCTGATCTTGAGAGCTTCCTGAATCTTTTCGATAATCCTGTCGTCGTCCCAGGCCACATTAGTGATGGTGGTAAAGAGGGCCTCGCATACAAAACGACCGGCTTTTTGGTCCGTGTTCTTTAATTTTTCAGCATAAACCGAAATCCCCTTGCAGACGTAAATGAGCAGATCCTGAAGGTCCGCCGTATTCTCCGGCTTTCCGCAAAAACCTTTCACCGTGCATCCCTGATTCTTGACCGTCTCCTGACATTGAAAACAAAACATGGTAAATCTCCTTTCGTTAAATGATTGTTCCTGTTATTGCCGCTTACCCTTCGGGATGGCTTTGCTGATGGCGGCGGTCAGATCGTTCAGATCAAAGCCATAGAGCCTTACGACATCTTCCAGTGTGTGAAACGCCTCCGATGGACAGCCGACGCAAAGCATCTTTCGTTTAATAAAGATGCCGGCCGCCTCGGGGTGTTTCGCCAATAGATCGTTAATGGTTATTTTCATATCCAGCTTCATTTCGGCCCGATCATAAGTGAATTATCGAGCGCTGTCTTTGCGCCAGCGCAAACAACTAAAAATTTATTTATACGTCCGCTTGAAGCAATATTTTAAAGCAGGAAAGGAACGGAATCAAATCCAAGTAAAAGGTTTGAGGATCATTATACTTTTTCCGAAAAAAGGACCAGGGCATGAGGATCCGCGATGATAATCCGCGCCCTTTTGGATTTTACCCATCCTTTTTTCTCCCAGGCACTCAGGGTGCGACTGACGGTATAGAGAGTTGTGCCGGTATAATCGGCCAGTTCCTGGCGGCTGATCGGGAAGTCGATAATAATCTCATCCCCCGATCGTCTGCCGGACTGTTTCATGATCCTTAGCAGGGAACGGGCAATTCTTTTTTCCACCTGCTCGGCGTGCAGCTCCAGGTAGCGGCTTTGCAAATCTTCAAGGCGATCCGTGGAATAGCGGATCATATTGATGGACAGTTGCGGGTGTTTGGTCATGATTTCCAACATTGTCCGTCTGTCCCATCCTACAACCCGCGTCTCTCCCACCGTTTCAGCAGTTACAGGATAATCTCTTTCCTCCAATACGGTTATCATCGCCGCTAACTCTCCCGGGCCAATGTACCGGATCAAAACCTCCTTGCCAAGTTCATGCACTTTACCGAGTTTGAGCCGACCCTTCAAAACAAGGAAGGATCGCGTTGCCGGATCGCCTTCGCGAAACAGCACCGCTCCCGCTTTCAAATCGAGCGTCGTCCCGCGCATGATGATTTCGCCACCTTGTTTTTTGGAAAGGCCGTACAAAAAGTCTGTTAAATTGTAGCCGGCTTTGTCCATGAAGATATCCTATACTGAAAGATTTGGTCTGCCTCAACCCGGGATGTTTTTCACATCCGGCGTATTCTTTATTTCAGCATCCATGTCCCAGGCAAAATCATGGATGTTCGGACTAGCCTTGCGGTCGTTCTCCAGAAGCTGTTCCTGGAGGGCAATCTGTTCCCTAATATTGACAAGATAAGCCTCTTGATCGTGTCGATGCTGCGCAAGCTGACGGAAAGAGGCTTCATCATACTTGATGAATAATTGACCTGCCCGCGTGGCAGTGTATTTGCGAACGCCCAGTTTAATGAGCACGTCAACGCCAAAACGCACAGAGGTATCTATTGATTCGCGATAAACATCTTCAATACCTATATCAAGCAGGTTATAGGCATCTATGTTATTTCTCGCCCGCACCATAACCTTCATATTGGGAAACGCTTTTTTTGTCCTTTCCGCCAGATCTAAATTCGTTTCAGGCGAATCGATGGCTGCAATCAATATCTTTGCGGAATCCGCGCCAGCTGATTTCAGGATATCCAGACGGGTGGCATCGCCATAAAAGACGGTGAAGCCCATCTTCCTTAAAAGATCAACACGGTCGGAATCGTTGTCCAGAATGGTTGCCTCAAA
>PHBN01000379.1 GCA_002840635.1 Deltaproteobacteria bacterium HGW-Deltaproteobacteria-1 | reverse complement strand
AGTGGACCGCTCATTCATCCGCAATGTTCCGGAAGATTACGAGGATAAGGCCATTATCGAGGCGATCATTTCCATGGGCCAGACGCTCAGTCTGACCGTGGTTGCCGAGGGTGTAGAAACACAGGAACAAATGGACTTCCTGCGTCAGCATTCCTGCGATGAAATGCAGGGTTACTACTTCAGCAAGCCCGTTGTGGCTGATGAATTTGCCAATCTTTTAAAAATGAATTTTTCCTCTCCAAAAAAGTCGGGCTGAAAGAAATAAATAAGATTGAGCGCCTTAAGGAGTTTGTTTTTGCGACTCTATCCGTTCTGGCCGACAAGGTGTCCAGGTTCCCGTCTGGTAATTAAAATCGCTAACGGATTTCATGAATGGAATTTACTGCCTGATATATTATCCGAAAGACTTCCCGCTTAATCCCGGCGCCCGCAGTCATGGCGCGGGTTGCAAAACAGGGAACATTTTGGAGGTTTTCCGATTACTCCGGTCGCCACATATATCACCTGACGGGGTGCGCCCTTCATGGGTACGGGGCTGGATAGCGTTTTGCTGCCGTTCTTTCTCATCTACATCATACATCGCAAAAACTTCGCGGATTGACCGGGTTTCCGGTAACACATAGACGATACCATTTGTCCCGGTAAATGCCGGGCGCACTATGTTCTTGTAAAAGTTCTCGGGAACATTGATACAGCCATAGGAAATACGTTTATTTTTTCCCTTGGATATTACGGCCCAGTGAGGCAACGAAGCGGCCAGCCGGTGTAATGCGCTCCTCGGGGCGTATGTCCGACATCGCCCGTTTGCCTATACCGGGAACGGAGTCATCACCTCGCCCCAGACCGAGCAATACGGGGGCTGAACCGCGAAGCCTCCCATCAGGATGGAATACAAAGACTCTGGCGTTTGTCTTGTCTATAATCACGAACGGCATGCGGCAATTATCGCGCGAATCAACGACCCAGTCTGCCACTTGCCTGGCGTCTGGAGACACGCTCTCCCCTTCGAAGTCTGCCCGCTTGGGATGATCTGCCGCCACGAGTTGCGTCTCAATAGTGTAAGGAGGTGCCGCCTGATAAACTAACTGAGAGACTTCTTGCCCAATCCCGGCGCCTGCAGTGCCTTTATGCTCAGATGCAGATGATGATCGGCTCGGTTTGGACAACTGAGCAACATTACCCGTCGCGGCCACTTGTTGTGGTATAAAACTGCCGACCAACAATCCCAGACAAAATCCCTTGATTATGATCACCGCTATTGAGCGCATGTTCCCCGTTGAAAACTTTTGTATTGAGTTTATGTTCCCCGCTGAAAACGTTGTATACTGAAACACCGCCAGAAGGGACATCCGATCCTTTAGATGTATTTATCATATCATTGTCCTGTCCGCAGAAAATCAAGCCTGCAGATCAGTACCTGCAGTTCTTTTAGTTGCGGTCATGAATCCGCGGACGTTCCGGCTCTACGTAGGGTTCAGGTGGGGCCTGCTCCTCGACGGGCGCTATCACTACCTGTTCCTCTTCGTACCAGCAATCCCAGGATCCAAGCTTGTAATGGAAATCCCCGACGGGCCTGCAAAAGGTGAACTCCACGGGATCCGAAACACCCTCCTTTTGGCAGGAAACTCGTTTTTTATTTGATTAATTATAGAAAACGCGGCTTTGTATGTCAAGGAAATCTTAATTAAAAAATGATGTAAGGAATTAGTGGTCGATGGATTTGACAGACCACGGTTTTTCGGAGAAAGGCGAATCTCAGATAAAAATTCGTAAACAGGTCCACCGGGCTTTTGGATCTTAGCTGTCTATGTTGTAACAGATTTTATCCAGTCAATGAAAAAGTCTGATTTTCATTGACAGGCAGGTGCCGCTTTTTTATATTCAATTGAAAAAATCAGCGGTCGGATAGCGTTTCAGGAGTTTGATCTACTATGCGGATCGTGTAAACAAAATCGGACGACGGATGTGTGATTGTGCGTTTGAATAACCTGAGCGGCAACCGGGAAAGGATGTGCAATTATTGAGGCAGATCGTTTACAGGCGCTGGATGTTTTTCGTGGCTTTACCGTTGCACTGATGATTCTTGTCAACACACCCGGCAGTTGGTGGTGTGTTTTTGAACCTCTTCAGCACGCCAAATGGCATGGCTGCACATTGGCGGATCTGGTGTTCCCGTTTTTTCTCTTCATTACAGGAACGGCCATGAGATATTCCTTTAAAAAAAATGACTACCAATTGTCTCGCGGCGTTGTAGTGAAGGTGCTGAAACGGGTCGTGCTGATATTCCTGATCGGTTTGGCGCTCAATTTCTTTCCCTTCCATGTTGAACTGGATAATCAGCGCATCATGGGAGTGCTTCAGCGAATCGCTTTAGCATACGGTTTTGCCGCTTTCATCTGCCTCGGTTCGGGCCGGTTGAAACTGTATTTCATATCGTTTCTGGCGCTGATTGGCTACTGGGTCTTGTTAATTGTTTTTGGTCAAGGGGACCCGTATTCGCTGGACAACAATGTTGTCCGGTTTGTCGATCTTGTTCGGATATCTGGCGGGAAGTTATGTTCAATTGCAGCCGGATCTCGTGAAGGGAGCGTATAAACTGTCTTTTGCGGGTATTGCAGCGATTGTTGCCGGTGTGGCATGGGGGCAGGTATTCCCGATCAACAAATATCTCTGGAGCAGTTCGTATGTCCTTTACACGTCGGGATGGGCGATGATTATTTTGTCAATATGCGTGTACATGATTGATGCGAAAGGATACCGCAGCTGGAGTAAACCGTTTTATGTTTTGGGCCTGAATCCATTGTTCATCTATGTTCTTTCCATTGTCTGGGTTAAAATTATGCTGTATTGTATTAAAATCACAAAATCCGACGGGTCAGTAATCAGCGGCTATCAATGGATATTCAGTGAATGGTGCCTGCCTGCGGCCGGATGTTACGGCGGTTCGCTATTATTCGCTGCGGCGAATGTTGGGTTGTTTTGGATGATAGCGCTGTTCCTATATAGGAGAAAAATATTTGTATCTCTTTGAGATGCAGGAAAGCCGCTTCCCTCATGATGGTCTCTGTTTTTAAGACGTTCGACGGTTTGTTCGCCAGGTCGAGTGCTGCCCTGTGAAACAGTTGCAGGCCGGGATGTAAAAAGGGCACCTCTTTAATTGACACACAAAATCGTCTTTCCTATAATTATTTTATGCAAAGCAGGTTAGTATCTCGAATGGAGGGAACTTCATGTTTTGTCCAAGGTGCGGTGTGAAAAGCGAGGAAGGAGCGAAATTCTGTACCGCTTGCGGCGCACCTCTGGCGGTTCGGCCGGCCGATGCCGGCAAGCAACCATTTCAGCAGAATCTGTCCCACGAAAGCCCTCCACCCTATCAGGAGCCGCAGTCGCAAAAGAAAAAGGGATGCCTGATAGCCGCGGGTGTTGCCGCTTTTCTGTTTCTGGCGCTGACCATCCTTGCCGTCATGAATGGAGGGGAAATCATCTTTTCAACGGCGCATTTCTCCGAGGCTTGTATGGCGTCAAAAATCAATCAGGAAACCTCTGAACCGTTGGTAAAAACAGAGGTGTTTCCCAAACGGTCGACAACAAAAATTTATGCCGTTGCCCTGGTGAAGAATGTCCCGGCGGATACCAGGCTCTCAGCAGTCTGGTATCATATTCCCACCGGGGCCAGCCGGAGGACCGAAAATGACATCATCACCGACAAGAATATATGGGTCAATTTCAACCTTACCAATCCGCGCGGGTTTGTGGCCGGTGAGTACAAGGTCGATATGATGATCAACGGCAAGGTGGAAAAAACGCTTCACTTTAGAGTTGAATGAAAAAAGGATTTGTACACTTTTACTCATTGTCCGCAGGTGCTATTGCGTCGGATCAGACGCCCCGCGACGAAGTCAGGATAACTCTTCTCTCGGCGCAGAACGGCAGACTTTATTGGCGGGAATCGTCAGGGAAAGTTTCCGGGGAAAAAAAACAGGGAATGAACGATAAAAAAGGTGGATTTTTTTTTTAAGAAGAGATAAATTCTAAGAAATCTGGTTTTAAAAAAACTTTAAAGGGGTGTCCAATGAACAGAGCAGAGTTGATCGAAGAAGTAGCAAAAGCAACATGCACCAAGAAAGAGGCCGATGAAGCAGTCAGCG